>JBLNBI010000460.1:0-20942 GCA_050259815.1 Actinomycetota bacterium
GACGCACCAGGGCCAAGTAGTGGAGCAGGTGGTGCGGCCCACCGGCCTGGTGGACCCGGTAGTTATCGTTCGCCCTGCCTCCACCCAGGTGGACGACCTGCTGAGCGAGATTAAGAAGCGCATCGACGTGAACGAACGGGTGCTGGTCACCACCCTCACCAAGCGCATGGCAGAGGATCTGACCGACTTCCTGGCGGAGAACGGCATCCGGGTTCGCTATCTGCACTCCGACATCGACACGGTGGAGCGGGTGGAGATCATCCGCGACCTGCGTTTGGGCGAATTCGACGTGCTGGTGGGCATCAACCTGTTGCGGGAGGGGCTGGATATTCCCGAGGTCTCCCTGGTGGCTATCCTGGACGCGGACAAGGAGGGATTTCTCCGTTCCGAGCGCTCCCTCATCCAGACCATCGGCCGGGCGGCGCGCCATCTCAATGGCACAGCCATCCTCTATGCTGATACGATTACGAAATCCATGCGCAACGCCATCGCCGAAACCGAAAGGCGGCGGACGAAGCAAGTCAGCTTTAACGAAGCAAATGGAATCACGCCCAAGGGTGTTTCGAAACGCATCAAGGACATCATCGATGGCGTCTACGATGCGGAAACCGCCCAGACCGAACTGAAGGCTGCCCAGCAGCAAGCGGTCTATGAGGCGATGGACGAAAAGGCGCTGGCGAAAGAAATAAAGCGTCTAGAAAAACAGATGCTCGAATTCGCCAAGAACCTGGAATTCGAGCGGGCGGCGGCGGCTCGCGACGAGCTTTTCAAGCTCAAGGAACGGGTATTCGGCGCTGCCTTGCACGATCGCGACGGAGATGGGAGTAAATGACGTTTCGTGTTTTGATGGTTTGCATGGGCAACATATGCCGCTCGCCGACCGCTGAAGGCGTTTTCCGGCATTACCTCAAAATCAACATGCTGGGCGACAAGGTGGAGGTCGATTCCGCCGGGACCCACGGCTACCACGTCGGCGAAGCGCCGGACCAGCGCACCCAGCGGGCCGCGTTGGCCCGGGGCTACAACCTCTCCCAGTTGCGGGCCCGCAAGGTGGCTCCCCAGGATCTCGACTATTTCGACCTCATCCTGGCCATGGACAAGGCCAATCTGGACAATCTCAAGCGCATGGCGCCGTCAGAGGCCCACGAGCGCATCCGGTTGTTCATGGAGTTCGCCCGGAATTTCGACGACGACGAGGTTCCTGATCCCTACTACGGGCTTGGGCATGGCTTCGATCTGGTCCTCGACATGGTAGAGGATGCCTCCCAAGGGCTGGTGGAAAAGCTCAAGAAGGATTTCGGCCGCGACGCCGCCTGATCGATAGCCTTCTGGGAAAGAAAAAGGGGCGCACCGGGCGCCCCTTTTTTTGCGAGCATGCCGCCGAAGCGGCATGGCATTACTTCTTGGTTTCGACCATCATCAGCGGCTCTTCGGAAGCCTGTTCCTCGGTTGCACGCTTGCGGCGGGGGCGGCCCAAGGGGGCGGCCGGAGTTTCCGGCACGACTGCGGGGGCTGCGGCGGCGCTGGTCTGGACCATTACCAAGCCGCTTTCGGCCAGGACCTCCTCCAGATTGGCCGGCTGCTCAGCCGGAACTGCAGGAGCAGCTTCGGCAGCTTGGGCTTCGGGCGCAACGGAGGAAACGGTTTCCTCGACCGGTGCCACTTCCTGGGGCTGAGTCTCGGCCACGACTTCCACTGGAACGGCTGCCACGACGACCGGTGCAGCCTCCTCGGCTGCCGGGGCAGCAGGGGTGGGCTCGGCGGGGGCGGCTTCCACGGGGGACGGCTCGACGACCGGAGCTGCCTGGACTTCGACGGCAACCGGCGTGGCTTCAAACCGGACTTCAGCCGGGCTGGCTTCCACCGGCTCGACCACGGTCTGGGCCTCTTCTACAGGGGCGGCAGGGGCGACTGCGGCGACCAGGGGAGCGGTTTCGCCCTCGGCGACGGCATTTTCGGCCACGGCCTCAGCAGCAGCTTCCGGACGACGTTCGCCACGGTTGCGACCGCCACGGCGGCCCCGGCGACGGTTGCCGCCTTGCTCTTCGCTAGCTGCTTCGGCGGTGCTTTCCACCGGGGCGGCAGCCTGCTGGATCGCTTCTGCGGCTACCGCGGCGGCAGCAGCGTTGTCGAGCTTTTGTTCCGGTGCCTCCACTGCCGGCTGCTGGCGTTCGCGGCGCTCCTTGCGCTCGCCCCGGGGGCGACGCTCCTGGCGTTCGCCGGACTGGCCGGCAGCCTCTTCGCGCTGGGATTGCTGAGCTGCTTTTTCGCCGGAGCGTTCGCCGCGGCCGCCCCGTTCCTGGCGTTCACCGCGTTCACCACGTTCGGCGCGCTCGCCGCGTTCCTCGTCACGCCGGCCGCCATTGCGACCGCCACGGCGGCCTTCGCCGCGTTCGCGACGGCCTTCGCGCTGGCCCTCCTTGGGCTTACGGGTGGGTTCGGCCACTGGGGCAGGGGCCGGCGCAGCGGCGGGGGCGCCGCGGAACCAGGAGAAGATCTTGGACAAGATGCCCGTGCCTTCCTGGGAAGTGGTCGGAGCGGCTTCGGGGGTCTTCTCCGCCACAACGGGCGCGGGCTGGGCCGGAGCGATGTTCTTGATGGCGGCTTCCTGGCGCGGCTTGCCGTTTTCAGCCTGGGCTGAAGTCGACTTGGCGGATTCTTCGGCCGGAGCGTCGACCATCTTGTAGGACGGTTCCCGCAGATCCTCGTGATTCAGATCGTCATGGCGCAGCCGGGTGATGGTGTGGGCCGGCGTCTCCAGATGGGTGTTGGGAATGAGGAGAATGTTGACCTTGTGCCGCAACTCGATGGCCTGGACATCGGCTCGCTTCTCGTTAAGGAGGAAGGTGGCGACATCCACCGGCACCTGGGTATGGACCGCGGCGGTGTTTTCCTTCATCGCTTCCTCTTCGAGGATGCGCAGGATGTGCAGGGCGGCGGATTCGGTGGAGCGGATGTGGCCGGTGCCGGTACAGCGCGGGCAGGGGATGTAGCTGGTCTCGGCGAGGGCAGGACGCAGGCGCTGGCGGGACAGTTCCATCAGGCCGAAGCGGCTGATCTTGCCCATCTGGACGCGGGCGCGGTCGAAGCGCAGGGCGTCCCGCAGGCGGTTCTCCACTTCCCGCTGGTTGCGCTGGCTTTCCATGTCGATGAAGTCTATGACGATCAGACCGCCCAGGTCGCGCAGGCGCAACTGGCGGGCGAGTTCGTCGGCCGCTTCCAGGTTGGTCTTGAAGGCGGTTTCCTCGATGTCGGAGCCTTTGGTGGCCCGACCGGAGTTCACGTCGACGGCCACCAGGGCCTCGGTGTGGTCGATGACGATGGCGCCGCCGGAGGGCAGATTGACCTGGCGGGCAAAGGCCGTCTCGATCTGGTGTTCGATCTGGAAGCGGGAGAAGAGGGGAACGTCGTCCCGGTAGCGCTTCACCCGGTTGACGTTGCTGGGCATGACCTGGGCCATGAAGGCGCGGGCCTGCTCGTAGATGTCGTCGGTGTCGATGAGGATTTCACCGATTTCCGGCTGGAAGTAGTCGCGAATGGCGCGGATAACCAGACTGCCTTCCTGGTAAATCAGCAGGGGGCCTTTCTGCTCAGAGGCAACGCCGTCGATGGCGCGCCACAGTTGCAGCAGGTAGTTCAAGTCCCACTGCAGTTCCTCGGCGCTGCGGCCGATGGCGGCCGTGCGGGCGATCAGGCTCATGCCGGACGGCACTTCCACCTGGTCCAGGGTTTCACGCAGTTCGGCCCGCTCGTCGCCGTCCACGCGGCGGGAAACGCCGCCGCCCCGGGGATTGTTGGGCATGAGGACCAAGTAACGGCCGGCGAGGGAAACGTAGGTGGTAAGGGCAGCGCCCTTGTTGCCACGCTCGTCCTTGTCAACCTGGACGATCAGTTCCTGGCCTTCCTTCAGAGCCTCGTTGATCTTGGCCTTGCCGACTTCGACGCCGGGTTGGAAATAGGAGCGGGAAACTTCCTTGAAGGGCAGAAAGCCGTGGCGTTCGGCACCGTAGTCGACGAAGGCGGCTTCGAGGGAGGGCTCGATACGGGTAATGACGCCCTTGTAGATATTGCTTTTTCTTTGTTCCTTGGCGGCCGATTCAATGTCGAGATCAATCAGTTTCTGACCATCGACAATGGCGACACGGAGTTCTTCGGCCTGTGTCGCATTGAAAAGCATGCGTTTCATTATTGTGGGGCTCCAGCGCACAAAGGCACGCTGCTACGGAGTCCCGTGCAGGCAGCGACACGTTCAGTTGTTGGGTTGCGTCATGAGTTGTGTGTCAGTGGCAACGATGAAGTGGTTTTTCGCCGAGAGTATGCCGCGAAGTCGTTTTGCAACTGCGTGGCGTGAGTAAATTCCTGCGCCGGGAGAATCCGAGCGTGCTTACTGTGAGCTAATCCAGTAACATCGCTACTTTTGGTGAGCGAGCTTAACCAGTCGATTTGCTTTGGCCTGGCTTGCGCAAATGTCGCAAGTGAGAGGGCTGGGTCCTGCCGAAACGCGGCCGCGTTTTACGCGGGGGCAATCGGTCTCATGGCGCAGTCTCTCTTGCAGTCCGAGACACAAATCGAAATCAGTATATTTCAAAATGAACGGGGCGGGTAGAAATTCCGTCACCCATGTGGTGATCGGTGAAGAAGAAGCGGGGCAGCGGCTGGACAACTATTTGGTCAGGTGCTGCAAGGGCGTCCCGAAGAGCCATCTCTACCGCATTTTGCGCAGCGGTGAAGTCCGGGTGAACAGCAAGCGGGTCGATGCCACTTATCGGATCCAGGCCGGTGACAGCCTGCGTATTCCGCCCATCCGGGTCGCCGAGCGTCCCGAGATTCAGGCTGAGGCGGTGGCGAAGCAACGGGTTGAACTCCCTATCCTTTTTGAGGATGAGGCCCTGCTGGCCATCAACAAGCCCGAAGGGGTGGCAGTCCATGGGGGCAGCGGCGTGAGCTTCGGAGTGATCGAGGCGCTGCGCCATCAGCGTCCCCAGGCCAAGTTCCTTGAGCTGGCACATCGGCTCGATAGGGAGACCTCGGGCATCCTTCTGGTGGGCAAGAAGCGGCTGGCGCTGACGGCGCTCCACGACATGTTCCGGGAGCACGGGCAGGGTGCTGACAAGCGTTATCTGGTCCTGGTCAAGGGACGCTGGATGAACGCTACTCAACATGTCCGTTTGCCTCTATATAAATATTTGACTGAGGGTGGCGAGCGGCGGGTTTCCGTGAACCCCGAGGGTAAGCCCTCCCACACCGTCTTCCGGCTCTTGGCGCGGTGGCAGAGCGCCAGTCTTCTGGAGGCTCAGCTGAAGACGGGGCGCACCCACCAGATTCGGGTCCATCTGGCCCATCTGGGCTTCCCCATCCTGGGGGACGAGAAGTACGGTGACTTCGCGCTCAACAAGGCCCTGAAAAAGGATGTCCTCAAACGTATGGGGCTTCATGCCTGGCGCATGGCCTTCCGGCATCCATTGACCGGCGCCCCCCTCGAACTGCGGGCGCCGATGCCTGATGCCCTGGGATGCTACGTCGCCGCGCTCTCAGGCGAAGAGAATATTGAATTTGCCGCGGAAAATCTGGATCAAATACTCGATGGCTCCCTCTAAGGCCTCATGAAACGTTACGAGCTTATTGTTTTCGACTGGGACGGCACCCTGATGGACTCGGCGGCGGCTATCGTCCGTGCCATCCTGGCGGCCTGCCGGGACCTTGGTTTGCCCGAGCCGCCGGAAGAGCGGGCGCGCCATGTCATCGGTCTAGGCTTGGCGGATGCGTTGCATCATGCGGTTCCTGAGCTTCCCGCCGAGCGTTACCCCCAGATGGTGGAGCGCTATCGTTACCATTATCTGTCCCGCGACCACGAGCTGGTGCTGTTCGACGGAATCGAGGGATTGCTCGGCGAGTTGGCTGCAGCGGGGCACGCATTGGCGGTAGCGACTGGCAAGAGCCGTGTCGGCCTTGATCGGGCGCTCATGCACTCGGGTCTCGGTGCCCATTTCCAGGCCTCCCGTTGTGCCGACGAGTGCTTCTCCAAACCCCATCCGCAGATGCTTGAGGAATTGATGGCCGAATTCGGTGTGGCGCCGGAGCGGACCTTGATGATCGGGGATACTTCCCACGATATCCAGATGGCGACCAATGCCGGCGTCGATGCGCTGGCGGTCACCTATGGGGCTCACTCCCATGGTTATTTGGCGGAGCAAGGGCCCTTGGTCTGCCTGCATAGCGTTCGCGAATTGTCGGCATGGCTGAAGAGCAACGGCTGATCTGCCTTTCGGCGGATCTACTCGAGAGCGGCACGGGGGTTCGTTTTACGGCAGACTATTGTGGCCGCGAAGCCCCTGCTTTCGTCATCCGTTACGGTGGCAAGGTATATGGCTATCTCAACGAATGCGGCCATGTTCCGGCTGAATTGGACTGGCAGCCCGGGGAATTTTTCGATTATTCCAAGCTATACTTGATCTGCTCGATCCATGGTGCCCTTTATGCTCCGGAATCCGGGAAATGTCTCGGTGGTCGCTGCCAGGGAAGGGGCTTGAAGCCCCTGTGCATGGAAGAGCGCGACGGCGCAATTTATCTTCATACAAATAATCAAAATGAGTGACCAACAATCCCCCAATACTTCCAATCCTTCCTGGGAGCGTCAAACCCTCGAAAAACTGGCCTTTGCGGCGCTGCAGGAGCAGAGGGCCCGGCGGCGCTGGGGGATCTTCTTCAAGTTCCTGGGCTTCGTTTATCTGCTGGGGGTGTTGGCTGCTCTGGTTGATTGGGAGGGGAGTGGTTCCCACGAAGGGCGGCACACCGCCATGGTCTATCTGAATGGCGTCATTGATTCGAAGGGTGAAGCGAGCGCCGAGAAGCTGATGTCCGCTCTCCAGAGCGCCTTTGAGGACAAGAACTCTGTCGGCGTTGTCCTGCGCATCAATAGTCCGGGGGGGAGTCCGGTGCAGTCTGGCATGGTCAATGACGAAATTAAGCGCTTGCGTGCCAAGTATCCGGAAAAACCGCTCTATGCCGTGGTCGAGGATCTTTGCGCTTCCGGCGGATACTACGTCGCCGCTGCCGCGGACAAGATCTATGTGAACAAGGCTAGCATCGTAGGCTCCATCGGTGTTCTCATGGATGGGTTCGGATTCGTCGGAACCATGGATAAGCTGGGTGTGGAGCGTCGCCTGCTGACCGCCGGGGAAAACAAGGGCTTCCTTGATCCGTTCTCGCCCCAGGAGGCACGGCAAAAGGCCCACGCCCAGTTGCTGCTGAATGACATTCACAAGCAGTTTATCGATGTGGTGAAGAGCGGTCGCGGGACTCGTCTCAAGGAAACTCCGGATATGTTCTCCGGGCTGATGTGGACCGGTGCCCAGAGTATCCAGCTGGGGCTGGCCGACGACTATGGCACGGTGGATTCCGTGGCCCGGGACGTCCTTCAGGCCGAGAAGGTGCTCGACTACTCCATCAAGGACAACATCGCCGAGCGCTTTGCCAAGCGGCTAGGCGCCGGGGCGATGACCAGTTTCTGGAACGGGTTTTCCGAGTCCTTCGGCGTGCGGATGCACTAAGCCAGCAGCAGGAATACCGTCGGACGCCGCTCGATATCGGGCGGCGTTTCTTTTTTCCACTGGGCGACCGTCCGGGTGACGATGCTTTCGCCGGGCAGGGTCAGGTCGGTGGCGATGGTGATCCGGGTCGATGGCTGGCAGGCCTTCAGCAGCCCCTCCAGCATTTGCCGGTTGCGATACGGCGTCTCGATGAAGATTTGGGTCTGCTTGTGCTTGCGGGAGTCGGCCTCCAGGTTTTGCAGGGACTTTTGCCGCTCGGGCTCCTTGGCGGGCAGATAGCCGTGGAAGGCGAAGCGCTGGCCGTTGAGTCCGGAGGCCATGAGGGCCAGGAGGATGGAGGAGGGGCCTACCATCGGGGCAACCCGGATTCCCTTGCGCTGAGCCAGGGCGACGAGATCGGCGCCCGGGTCGGCGACGGCCGGGCACCCGGCTTCCGATATCAGGCCGACATCCTTGCCGGCGAGGAGTGGTTGTAGCAGGCCTTCAAGGGCGTCACCCCGGGTATGCTCATTCAACTCCTGGAGTTGAAGTTCCTGTAGGGGCAAGGTGGTGCCGACAGCCTTAAGGAAGGCCCGGGCCGACTTGGCATTTTCAACCACGAAATGGGCCAGGGGGCGGATGAACTCCAGTACCGGCGGCGGCAACACGGCGTCGGGGGCGCCGGGGCCGAGGGGGACGGGGATCAGATAGAGGGTGCCCGTGTTCACAGGATGGGTATCCCTTCGGCCCGCAGCATGTCGCACAGGGCGATGAGGGGTAGGCCGACAAGGGCGTTGGGGTCGTCGCCCTGCATGCTCTTCAGGAGGGCAATACCCAGGCCTTCGGACTTGGCAGCACCGGCGCAGTTGTAAGGCTGTTCGCGCCGAAGGTAATTTTCGATTTCTCCATCCGACAAATCGCGGAAAGTCACCAAGGTGGGCACGCCGCGGACCTGGGCGCGGCCGGTCGAGGTGTTCAGGAGGCAGAGGCCGGTGAAGAAATTGACGGTGCGGCCCCGTAACAGGCGAAGTTGTTCGACGGCGCGTTCATGGTCGCCGGGTTTGCCGAATACCCGGCCGTCCATGACTGCGACCTGGTCGCTGCCGATGATGAGGGTGTCCGGGTAGGCGGATGCGACGGCGCGAGCCTTGGCTTCGGACAGGCGCAGGGCGGTGGCTTCGGGGGCTTCGCCGGAGAGGGGGGTCTCGTCGGTCTGCGGGTTGGCAATGTCGAACGGCAGGCCCAGACGGGCCAGGAGTTCGCGTCGATAGGGGGAGGTCGAGGCGAGAAGCAGTTTCTGGGTCATAAAAGTGAGCTGCAACAGACGCTTGCGGCAATGTCTTCAAGCGTAGCGGTGCTTTGACTTGGGAAGCCAAAGATAATATCATTCAACGTTTATGTCGCGACAGCTCACCATCGATAGCTTTGCTTTTGCCAGGGATGGCCGTGTTCTGGAAGGAACGCTGGCTGTTTCCGATCTCGAGCGCCTGCATGATCTGGTTACCGAGGTTTCCGGCGAAATCCACTACCGCTTGGTAGGCCTGAAGGGGCAGCATGGCCAGCCGCAGTTGCGGTTGACGGCTTCCGGCAATTTGCCGCTGGCCTGTCAGCGCTGCCTGGGAGCGATCCGCTTCGATGTGGAAGTGGATAGCTTCTTGGAACTGGTGCCGGAAGGCGCCGAGATGTCCCAGGAAGAGCTGGAAGACGATACGCGGGATTTTCTGCCAGTGGCAGGGAGTCTGGACGTCGCGGAGCTGGTGGAGGACGAGGTCATCCTTGCCCTGCCGGTGGTGCCGCGGCACGAGGATTGTGGTTTGCCTGGAGCAGCTGAGGCTGGCGAGAAGCTTTCACCTTTCGCCGAGCTGGCCAAGCTCAAGGGCAAGCCGAACTGAATTTTTATGGAGTAACAACATGGCCGTTCAACAGAACAAAAAGTCCCCGTCCAAGCGTGGCATGCATCGCGCCCACGACTTTCTGACCAACCCGCCCCTGGCTGTCGAGCCGACCACCGGCGAGGTTCACCTGCGTCACCACATCTCCCCGACCGGTTTCTACCGCGGCAAGAAGGTTACCAAGGGCAAGGGCGAGTAATCGTTCAAAGCAAGGCAGGCAGTTCCTGATGGGCTGCCTGCCTTTTCTTTTGCCATGACAACCCGCATCGCCATCGACTGCATGGGGGGAGACCACGGTCCGTCTGTTACGGTGCCGGCGGCGCTTCGTTTCTTTAACAGCAATCCCCGTGCGGCCCTTGTTCTGGTTGGTCGCGAGGAAGCTATTCGCCCCCATCTTGGTGGGGTGAGCGAAGGCGATCGTTTGCGTATCGTTCACGCCTCCGAAGTGGTGGCGATGGATGAGTCGCCGGCGACGGCATTGAAGAATAAGAAGGATTCTTCGATGCGGGTGGCTCTGAATCTGGTCAAGAAGGGCGAGGCCGATGCCTGCGTTTCTGCCGGCAATACCGGTGCCCTCATGGCCATTTCCCGCTTCGTCCTCAAGATGCTGCCCGGCATCGAGCGGCCGGCCCTGTGCAACCCGCTACCGACCATCCATGGCCATACCTATATGATGGACCTGGGTGCGAACGTGGATTGCACCCCCGAGCATCTGCTCCAGTTCGGCATCATGGGTGCCATGCTGGCTTCCGCCATGGATCATAAGGATCGTCCCACGGTCGGTCTGCTGAACATCGGCGAGGAGGAGATCAAGGGCAACGAGGTGGTCAAGGCTGCCGCCGATCTGCTCCGGGACTCCGGCATCAATTTCATCGGCAACGTTGAAGGCGACGGCATCTACAAGGGCGACGCCGACGTGGTGGTGTGCGACGGCTTCGTCGGCAACGTGGCCCTGAAGACTTCGGAAGGCCTGGCCCAGATGCTCGCTTCCTTCCTCAAGCAGGAATTCAAGCGGAACCTGTTTACCAAGCTGGCCGCCCTGGTGGCGCTGCCGGTGCTCAATAATTTCAAGAAGCGTGTCGATCATCGTCGTTACAACGGCGCCATCCTGCTCGGCCTCAAGGGAATTTCGGTGAAGA
Source organism: Actinomycetota bacterium (assembly GCA_050259815.1). Classification (GTDB taxonomy): domain Bacteria; phylum Pseudomonadota; class Gammaproteobacteria; order Burkholderiales; family Rhodocyclaceae; genus JAGTRP01. The sequence continues at coordinate 10,561 of JBLNBI010000460.1, forward strand.
GCCATGGCTCTGCCGACAGCTTCGCCTTCGGCAACGCCATCGGCCGGGCCTTCGATGCCGCCGAGAACCGGGTGCTGGAGCGTATCGCCGGACGCATCGGTCAGACCGCAACGGAAGTGGCCGCAAGGGCCGAGGAGAACAACTGAATGTATGCACGCGTCGTCGGCGTCGGTAGTTATCTGCCTGGAAAACCGGTATCCAATGACGATCTGGCCGCTCGGGGTATCGATACCAGTGATGAGTGGATCGTCAGCCGCACCGGCATCCGCAGCCGCCATCTCGCCGCCCCGGAAGTGACCTCCAGTCAGTTGGCCGTTGAAGCTGCCCGCCGGGCTCTGGAAATGGCCGACGTTCAGCCGGAAGCTCTTGATCTCATCATTGTCGCCACCTCGACTCCGGATTTCATCTTTCCGAGTACCGCCTGCCTGGTGCAGGGCAAGCTGGGCAACAAGGGGGCGACTGCCTTTGATGTGCAGGCCGTTTGCGCTGGATTCACCTATGCGCTGTCGATTGCGGAGAAGTTCATCCGCTCCGGCTCCCACAAGAAGGCGCTGGTAATCGGCGCCGAGGTGTTCTCCCGCATTCTCGACTGGAAGGATCGCGGTACCTGCGTCCTGTTCGGGGACGGGGCGGGTGCCGTGGTGCTGGAGGCTTCCGAAAAGCAGGGCATCCTGGCGACCGCTCTCCATGCCGACGGCAGCCAGAACCACATTCTCAATGTTCCTGGCCAGGTTTGCGGCGGCCAAGTGGTTGGCGATCCTTTCCTGCGCATGGACGGCCAGGCGGTCTTCAAATTTGCCGTGCGTGTTCTGGCTGACGTGGCCGAAGAGGTTTGTGCAGCCGCCAATGTTGCTTCCAGCGATGTGGACTGGCTCATTCCCCACCAGGCCAATATCCGGATCATCGAGGCTACCGGCAAGAAGCTCGGCCTGGATCGGGACCGGGTTATCGTTACCGTGGATCGCCACGGCAACACCTCTGCAGCGTCCGTGCCCCTGGCTCTGGACGAGGCCGTGCGCGACGGTCGTATCCGGCGGGGACAGAAGGTGATCCTTGAGGGCGTCGGGGGTGGCTTCACCTGGGGCGCGATCCTGCTCGAATTCTGACAATAAGAGAGATACAGACATGGCTTTTGCATTCGTTTTCCCCGGCCAGGGCTCCCAGAGCGTTGGCATGATGGCGGCCTATGGCGATTCCGCCGTGGTCCGCGCCACCTTCGACGAGGCTTCCGCCGCCCTGGGTGACGACCTCTGGCAGATGGTCGCGGAAGGCCCCGCCGAGCTGCTGTCCCAGACTGTGAATACCCAGCCGGTCATGCTGACTGCGGGTATCGCCGCTTGGCGCCTGTGGCTGGAGAAGGGCGGCAAGAAGCCCGCTGTCGTCGCCGGCCATAGCTTGGGCGAGTACTCCGCCCTGGTGGCTGCCGGGGTTATCGAGTTCAAGGATGCCGTGCCTCTGGTTCGTCTGCGGGCTGCAGCCATGCAGGAAGCCGTGCCTCTCGGCACCGGCGCCATGGCCGCCATTCTTGGCCTGGACGATGACGGCATCCGCGCCGCCTGCGCCGAGGCTGCCCAAGGTGAGGTGGTCGAGCCTGTCAATTTCAATGCTGCCGGCCAGACGGTCATTGCCGGCAACAAGGCGGCCGTCGAGCGTGCCATGGAAGCCTGCAAGGCCCGGGGCGCCAAGCGTGCCGTGGCGCTGCCGGTGTCGGCTCCGTTCCATTCTTCCCTGATCCGCCCTGCGGCGGACAAGCTGGCCGCCCGGTTGGCCGAACTCAATTTCAATGCCCCGCTGATTCCCGTGGTCAATAACGTGGATGTGGCGGTGGAGAGCGATCCGGCACGTATCAAGGACGCCCTGGTGCGCCAGGCCTATAACCCGGTCCGCTGGGTCGAGACCATCCAGAAGATGGCAAGCATGGGGGTCACCATGGTTGCCGAATGCGGTCCCGGCAAGGTGCTGGCCGGCCTTACCAAGCGTTGTGCCGACGGCGTAAACGGCGTGGCCCTGGCCGATGTGGCCGCCATCGAAGCCAACCTGAACCTGGAGTGATGACCATGCTGCAAGGACAAATCGCCCTCGTCACCGGCGCTACCCGCGGCATCGGCCGTGCCATCGCCCTCGAACTGGGGCGCCTGGGGGCCACCGTGGTCGGCACCGCCACCAGCGAGGAGGGGGCCGGCAAGATCGGCGCCTATCTGGCCGAAGCTGGCGTCAAGGGCAAGGGTGTCATGCTGGAAGTCAGGGACCCGGCGCAGGTAGATGCCGTCATCGGCGCCGTCGAAAAGGAATTCGGTGCGGTCGGCATTCTGGTGAACAACGCCGGCATCACCCGGGACAACCTCGCCATGCGGATGAAGGACGATGAGTGGGATGCTGTCATCGATACCAACCTGAAGGCGGTGTTCCGTCTGTCCAAGGCCGTCATGCGGGGCATGATGAAGGCCCGTCAGGGGCGGATCATCAATATCACCTCGGTGGTTGGCCATGCCGGCAATCCCGGCCAGGCCAACTATTGCGCCGCCAAGGCCGGCGTCGCCGGCATGACCCGCTCCCTTGCCCGGGAACTGGGCAGCCGCAACGTCACGGTGAATTGCGTGGCGCCCGGCTTCATCGGCACCGATATGACCCATGGCCTGGACGAGAAGCAGAAGGAGGCCATGCTGGCCTCCATTCCCCTGGGGCGCGCCGGTGCGCCTGAGGACGTGGCGGCGGCGGTGGCTTTCCTGGCGTCCCCGAACGCTTCCTATATTTCCGGTACCACCATTCACGTGAATGGCGGTATGTTCATGGATTGATTTCCGGCAACGCCGGCTTTTGGTAAACTTGCAACGTTTTTCATACCCGTAGAGGGAGAAGGAGCTTTTTCAATGGATAACATCGTAGAACGCGTCAAGAAGATCGTCGCCGAGCAACTCGGCGTTAACGAAGCGGACATCAAGAACGAGTCCTCCTTTGTGGACGATCTGGGCGCGGATTCGCTGGACACCGTCGAGCTGGTGATGGCCCTCGAAGAAGAATTCGAGTGCGAGATCCCCGACGAAGAGGCCGAGAAGATCACCACGGTCCAGCAGGCGGTCGATTACATCCTCGCCAACAAGAAGTAATCCATTTCTGGTTTTACCACGACAAGGCCGGCCCCTTGGTCGGCCTTGCCGTATTTGCTTTCGGAGTGCATCTTGGCACGTCGCAGAGTCGTTATCACTGGCCTGGGCATCGTCTGCCCGGTCGGTAACACCGTCGAAGAGGCCTGGCAGAATCTGCTTGCCGGCCGCTCCGGCATCGCCCCCATTACCAAATTCGACGCATCTTCCTTTCCGGTCCAGTTCGGCGGCGAGGTGAAGAACTTCGATATCGGAACCTACCTGTCCCCCAAGGAAGCCCGCCGCATGGATGCCTTCATCCATTACGGCATGGCCGCGGGCATTCAGGCGGTTCGTGACGCTGGTCTGGACCAGAATCCGGCCGACGCGGAGCGGATCGGCGTCGCCATCGGTTCCGGCATCGGCGGTCTGCCGCTGATCGAAGCCACCAAGGAAGAGTACACGGCCGGCGGCGTGCGCAAGATTTCGCCCTTCTTCGTGCCCGGCTCCATCATCAACATGATTTCCGGCAACCTGTCGATCATGTACGGCTTCAAGGGGCCGAACATTGCCCTGGTGACCGCCTGTACCACCGGTACCCATTCCGTAGGCGAGGCGGCCCGCATCATCGAGTACGGCGATGCGGACGTGATGGTCGCCGGCGGTGCCGAATCCACCGTGTCCCCCCTGGGCCTCGGCGGCTTCTGTGCGGCTCGTGCACTGTCCACCCGCAACGACGATCCCCAGACGGCCAGCCGTCCCTGGGATAAGGATCGGGACGGCTTCGTCCTGGGCGAGGGTGCCGGCGTCATGGTGCTGGAAGAATACGAGCATGCGAAGGCTCGCGGCGCCAAGATCTACGCCGAAGTCGCCGGCTACGGGATGAGTGCCGACGCCTTCCACATGACCCAGCCCGCCGAGGATGGCGACGGCGCCCGCCGCTGCATGCTGGCGGCCCTGAAGAATGCCGGCCTGTCTCCCTCCGACGTCCAGTACGTCAATGCCCATGGCACGTCCACTCCCCTGGGCGACCTGGCCGAGACTATGGCGGTCAAGCGCGCCTTCGGCGATGCGACCAAGAACCTGGTGGTGAACTCCACCAAGTCCATGACCGGCCATCTGCTGGGCGCTGCCGGCGGTATCGAGGCGGTGTTCACCACCCTGGCGATCCATCACCAGATTTCGCCGCCCACCATCAACATCTTCAACCAGGATGAGCGCTGCGATCTCGATTACTGCGCCAACCAGGCTCGGAAGATGAAGATCGACGCCGCTCTGTCCAACTCCTTCGGCTTCGGCGGAACCAACGGTACGGTGGCCTTTAAGCGCGTCTAAGGCTTCTTTCCGGACAAACGACGGTGCAGTTTCCGATAACCATCGGACTGCACCGTTCTTTTTTTGGAGGGGTGATTGGCGCCCTGGTTCACGGCGGCGTAGCCATGGCGATCATCTCGACTCCGTGGGAGCCTTGGATCAGGTTGGGGCTGGTGATGGCGCTTTGCGTTTCGGCTGTGCTGGCGTGGCGATCAGGGCGCCAAAAGGTGGCCGGTCTGCGCCTTCTCGATAACGGCAGGCTGGAGTGCCGTTTGGTTGGTGACGGTGAATTCCGGCCCGCCGAACTTTTGCCGGGGAACACGGTTCATCCGTGGTTCGCGGTGATCCGTTTTTCGGTGGAAATGGTTTCGGTGACCGCAGTTGTGCTGCCGGATTGTACTTCCGCAGAGGAATTCCGCCGCCTGCGGGTATGGCTCCGCTGGCGGGCGGATTTCAGGACTGGGAAGGACGCCGCCTGAGTAACGTGTTGCGCGGCTTGGCGGCCATATCCGGATAATCCCGGGAGAAATGAAGGCCGCGGCTTTCGCGGCGTAGCATGGCACAACGGACGATCAGGTCGGCCGTCTGCACCAGATTACGCAGTTCGATCAGGTCGTGGCTCACCCTGAAGTTCGCGTAGAACTCGTCGATCTCCCGCATCAGCAGGCGAATCCGATGCTGAGCCCGCTTCAGCCGCTTGTTGGTGCGGACGATGCCCACGTAGTCCCACATGAAACGGCGCAGCTCATCCCAGTTATGGGAGATGACGACTTCCTCATCGGCATCGGTGACCCGGCTCTCGTCCCATTGGGGCAGGGGGGGCAACTCGGCGGCGGGTTTGGCCAGCATGTCATTGACAGCCGCCTCGGCATACACGATGCATTCCAGCAGAGAATTGGAGGCGAGGCGGTTGGCGCCATGGAGCCCGGTGCAGGAGGCCTCTCCGGCGACGTAAAGGCCGGCCAGATCGGTGCGGCCCTTGAGGTCGGTCACGATGCCGCCGCAGGTGTAGTGGGCGGCAGGCACCACGGGGATAGGCTCCCGGGTGATGTCGATGCCCAGTTCCAGGCAGCGGGCGTGGATATTTGGGAAGTGGGTGCGGATGAAGTCCTCGCCCTTGTGGGAGATGTCCAGGAAAACGCAGTCGAGGCCGCGTTTCTTCATCTCGAAGTCGATGGCTCGGGCCACGATGTCCCGGGGGGCCAGTTCGCCACGCTCATCGTGGTCCGGCATGAAGCGGGTGCCGTCCGGCAGCTTCAACAAGCCGCCTTCTCCCCGGACTGCCTCCGAGATCAGGAAGGACTTGGCTTGGGGGTGGTAGAGGCAGGTGGGATGGAATTGGATGAATTCCATGTTGGACACCCGGCAGCCGGCACGCCACGCCATAGCGATGCCGTCGCCGGTGGAGGTGTCGGGATTGGTGGTGTAGAGATACACCTTGCCGGCGCCGCCGGTGGCGAGAAGCGTGTTGGGAGCACCAACCGTCACCACATGGCCGGTTTGGCGGTTCAGTACATAGGCGCCATAGCAGCGCTCCGCCTCCAATCCCAGTTTGCCGCCGGTGATGAGGTCGATGGCGATGTGGTCTTCCAGGACGGTGATGTTCGGGTGCTTGCGGACCTTGCGGGTTAAGGTTTCCTGGACCGCGAGGCCGGTGGCGTCGGCAACGTGGATGACCCGGCGGGCGCTGTGTCCGCCCTCGCGGGTCAGATGGTAGCCGGAACGATCCTGGGTGAAGGGGACGCCCTGGTCGATCAGCCATTCGATGGCGCGGCGCCCGTTTTCGACCACGAAGCGGGTGGCCTTTTCGTCATTCAGCCATGCTCCGGCGATGAAGGTGTCGCGGATGTGGGCTTCGATGGAGTCCTGGCTATCCAGTACGGCAGCGATGCCGCCCTGGGCCCAGCCTGAGGCGCTGTCTTCGAGGCTGCGCTTGCTGACCAATGCAACCCGGCAATGATCGGCAAGGCGCAGGGCAGCCGATTGCCCGGCAAGCCCGCTGCCGATGATGAGTACGTCAAATTTCTGCACGCTGTTCTTCGCCGTTTATTGGGTTTTTGGGTGAATATAGCACGTCGGGGCACCATCAAAGCGGTTACATTTCGTCACAAAGAAGGACGGAAACCCTCTTCTCCCGGGAGACCGCTGAGCTATACTGGCCTGAAACATACCAATTACACTCCCCCCAGGGAAAGATTAGCCATGAGCGAGCGCGAAATTGACCAGAAACTGGTCGAGAAGGCTCAAGGCGGCGATAAACACGCCTTTGACCTTCTTGTAGGCAAATACCAGCGTAAGTTGGGACGGCTGTTGTCTCGCTTTATCCGAGATCCGGCTGAAGTCGAGGATGTGACCCAAGAAGCCTTCATCAAGGCTTACCGCGCGCTGCCTTCTTTCCGGGGCGAAAGTGCCTTCTATACATGGCTCTATCGTATCGGGATCAACACGGCCAAGAATTACCTGGTTTCCCAGAACCGCCGGGCGCCGACCACTACAGAATTCGACACTGAAGACGCCGAAACATTCGAGGATGGCGACCAGCTTCGGGATATCAATACCCCCGAAAGCGTGCTGCTCTCCAAGCAGATTGGCGAGACGGTGAACTCCGCCATGGACGCCCTTCCGGAGGAGCTTCGGGTGGCGATTGTCCTGCGTGAGATCGAGGGCCTTTCCTACGAGGAAATCGCCCACATCATGAATTGCCCCATCGGCACAGTGCGTTCGCGCATCTTCCGGGCCCGCGAGGCGGTGGCTGCTAAACTACGCCCCCTTCTCGATACGGCGCCGGATCGCCGATGGTAAGCATGGAAAATCAGGTTAGTACGATTCGAGGCACGGTTCGCGCCGTGGATGGCCAGGAGGCTATCGTCGAAGTGGAGCAGGGTGGCTGCGGCCGTTGCCATGAAAAGGGCGGCTGTGGCGGTCAGCACCTGACCCAGATGCTGTGCGCCGGGAAGAAGACCTATCGGGTCGATAACCCCGATGGGGCTGCCGTCGGGGATTCCGTCACCATCGCCATCGCGGCGGGAGCGGTGCGCCGCAGCGCCAATCTGGCCTATGGGCTGCCCTTGGTGGCGGTGATCATCGGCGCCGTTCTCGGCATGCAGGTGGGCGGCGATCCCGGTGCCATGGTGGGCGGCGGCATGGGTCTTTTTGCCGCCTGGCTGACGGTGCGGAAAGTAACGGCCCCGGGGCTTGTAAATAAGCAGGTTCGTCCCTATATCATTTCCCGTTCCCATTCCTAGTTAATCGGAGATTCTGGCTTCCATGAAACGCGTTCTGGCAGTCGTTTATTTCCTTCTTTTGACTTCTGTGTCCGTAGCGCAGACCCGCGTCCTGCCGGACTTCACAGACTTGGCCGAAAAGCAGGGGGCAGCGGTGGTCAACATCAGCACCACCCAGGTCATCCGGGGGCGTGGCGCCACGCCGCTTCCCTTCGATGAAGACGACCCCATGTTCGAATTCTTCAAGCGCTTCATGCCCCGTCAGCCAAACGGCAATGGCGGCGTGCCGCGGGAATTCGAGAACAAGTCCCTGGGTTCCGGATTCATTGTCAGTGGTGACGGCTATATCCTCACCAATGCCCATGTGGTGGATGCCGCCGACGAGATCACCGTACGCTTGACCGACAAGCGCGAGTACAAGGCCAAAGTCATCGGTGCTGACAAGCGCACGGATGTGGCGCTGATCAAGATCGACGCCAATAATTTGCCGACGGTTCGTCTGGGAGATCCCAACCAGCTCAAGGTGGGTGAATGGGTGGTTGCCATCGGCTCCCCCTTCGGTTTCGACAACTCCGTTACCGCCGGGATTGTTTCCGCCAAGGGGCGTTCCTTGCCCCAGGAGAGCTACGTGCCCTTCATCCAGACCGACGTTGCGGTCAATCCTGGCAACTCGGGTGGTCCGCTGTTCAATATGCGGGGCGAGGTGGTGGGTATCAATTCCCAGATTTACAGCCGAAGTGGCGGCTATATGGGGTTGTCCTTCGCCATCCCGATCGATGTGGCCATGGAAGTCCAGGGGCAACTGCGAGCCCATGGCAAGGTCAGCCGTGGACGCCTGGGGGTGGTCATCCAGGAGGTGACCCGGGAGTTGGCCGAGTCTCTTGGTCTGTCCAGGCCCATGGGGGCGATCGTCAATGCGGTTGAGAAGGGCGGTCCGGCGGAAAAGGCTGGCCTAGAGGCGGGTGACGTGATCCTCAAGTTCGATGGCAAGCCGGTCAATTCCTCCAGTGATCTTCCTCGTCTGGTGGGAAGTACCAAGCCGGGTACCAAGTCGACGGTGCAGGTTTGGCGCAAGGGAAGCACCAAGGACATCCAGGTCGTGGTGGGCGAGGTCCAGGAGGAAAAGGTTGCCGCCAACAAGAATGGCGGCAAGGGTAAGGGGGCTGGCGATCGGGAAGCCAACCGCCTGGGTCTGGTGGTTAGCGAGCTGACTGCCGATCAGCGGCGGGAGCTGAAGATCAACGGCGGCCTCCTCATCGAAGATGTCCGGGGTGGCACATCCCGGGCCGACCTCCGCCCTGGCGACATCATTCTGTCGGTCATCAGCAAGGGGGCGACCACCGAAGTCAAGACGGTGGAGCAGTTCAACAAGCTCCTGGCCCAGTTCGACAAGGCGGCCAATGTGACCCTGCTGGTGCGGCGTGGCGACATGCAGACCTTTGTCACCATCAAGGGAATGAATGGCAATTGAGCTGACCCTGATGAGCCGTGTCTGGTGCCATCTGTGCCATGACATGGAGAAGGCGTTGGCGCCGCTGGCCGAAGAGTTCGGCGCCAATGTCGTCGTGCTGGACGTGGATGAGGATCCAGAGCTCGAGGCGCGCTACAACGAGCTTGTACCGGTCCTCCTCCACGGTGACCGGGAGCTTTGCCACTACTTCCTGGATGAGCCCAAAGTCCGTGAGTATTTGAGCGAAATCCGCTAAAATTGGCCGTCTTTGGATTACGGGGCGCTGTAGCGCCCCTTTTTGCTGGCTCCCCATGGATCACATCCGCAACTTTTCCATCATTGCCCATATCGACCACGGTAAATCGACCCTGGCAGACCGTATCATCCACCTGTGCGGCGGATTGTCCGACCGCGAGATGGAGGCCCAGGTCCTCGATTCCATGGATATCGAGCGCGAGCGGGGCATCACCATCAAGGCCCAGACGGCCGCGTTGAATTACAAGGCCCGGGACGGCAAGGTCTATAACCTCAACCTGATCGATACTCCGGGACACGTGGACTTCTCCTATGAAGTGAGCCGCTCCCTGTCGGCCTGCGAGGGCGCCCTGCTGGTGGTGGACGCCTCCCAGGGCGTGGAAGCCCAGACCGTAGCCAACTGCTACACCGCCATCGAACTAGGGGTAGAGGTGCTGCCGGTTCTGAACAAGATCGACCTGCCTTCGGCTGACCCGGACAATGCCCGCACCGAAATCGAGGACGTCATCGGCATCGACGCCACCGACGCGGTGCTCGCCTCCGCCAAGACCGGTCTGGGAGTCGAGGACATCCTGGAAGCGGTTGTCGCCAATATTCCGTCACCGAAGGGCGACGTCAGCGCTCCCCTCAAGGCCCTGATCATCGATTCCTGGTTCGACAACTATGTCGGCGTGGTCATGCTGGTGCGGGTGGTTGATGGCGAGCTGAAACCCAAGGACAAGATTCTCTTGATGTCTACCGGCGCCCAGTATCTGTGCGATCAGGTCGGCGTCTTTACTCCGCGCTCCCAGCAGCGCCAGTCCCTGAAGGCCGGGGAAGTGGGTTTCGTCATTTCCGGCATCAAGGAACTGAAGGCCGCCAAGGTGGGCGACACCATCACCATCGTGGACAAGCCGGCCGACGAGCCCCTGCCGGGCTTCAAGGAAATCAAGCCCCAGGTCTTCGCCGGCCTCTATCCGGTGGAAGCCAACCAGTACGACTCCCTGCGGGAATCCCTGGAGAAGCTCAAGCTCAACGACGCCTCCCTGCAGTACGAGCCGGAAGTGTCCCAAGCCC
>JBLNBI010000461.1:0-4134 GCA_050259815.1 Actinomycetota bacterium
CACGGCCTTGAGCAATTCGGGGATCAGCCCCAGGTCGGTGAACTTGGGACGTTCCGCCTCGGGGGCGGCTGCAACTTGATTGTCAGACATGGAAACTCCTGAAGCGGCCCGCTTGTCGTGGCGACAAGTACCGGTTCAGGCGGACATCATGTGGGGGGAACAAAATGCGGCCGTGGAAGAGCTTTGCGCGAGGCGCGGCTTCGGGGCCTGAGACACGCGCCAACCGGTAGGGCGCGAACCGGCATTGTACTGGCTATTGCCGGCTTGCCGCTTAAAATTGAGTCAATCCAGGCCTCCCGTTACAACAGAGAACTCCCGATGAAAACCATAAAGCTCGGCAACAGCGATCTGCAAGTCACCTCCATTTGCCTCGGCACCATGACCTTCGGCCAGCAGAACACCGAGGCGGAGGCCCATGAGCAACTGGATTACGCCCTGTCCCGCGGCGTGAATTTCATCGATACGGCGGAGATGTATCCCGTGCCCTCCAGCCCCGAAACCACGGGCCGCACGGAGCAATACGTGGGCACTTGGCTGAAGAAACAAGCGCGGGACAAGATCGTGCTCGCCACCAAGGCCACGGGTCCTGGCCGGCGCATGGTCTGGATTCGGGATGGCGAGCAGGCCTTCACCCAAGCCAATCTGCAACGGGCGCTGGATGGGTCCCTGTCCCGGCTTCAGACCGACTACGTGGATCTTTACCAACTGCACTGGCCGGACCGTAGCGTGCCCCAATTCGGCGGCTATCACTTCAAGCCAGAAGACGAGCGGGCTTTCACGCCCCTGCGCGAAACCCTGGAGGCCCTGGCCGGGTTCATCAAGTCGGGCAAGGTGCGCCACTGGGGGCTTTCCAACGAAACGCCCTGGGGCCTTATGAGCTTTCTGCGCCTTGCCGACGAACTGGGCCTGCCCCGACCGGTCACCGTGCAGAACGCCTACAACCTGATCAATCGCACCTGGGAAAACGGTCTGGCGGAAATCGGCTATCGGGAACAGGTAAGCCTGCTCGCCTACTCGCCCCTGGGCTTCGGCGTGCTCTCAGGCAAGTACCTGCAAGACGCCAAAGCTCACGGTCGGGTGACGCTGTTCTCCGGGTTCGCCCAACGCTACGCCAAGCCCCGCGTGCCGGAAGCAGTGGCCAACTACGCAGCCATCGCCCAAAAACACGGCCTGACCCTGACGCAACTGGCGCTGGCCTTTGCTTACCAGCGTTGGTGCGTGGCCAGCAGCATCATCGGCGCCACGTCCATGGTCCAGCTGAAGGAAAACCTGGATGCGGACCAAGTGGTGTTGAGCCCGGAAGTGCTGGCGGAAATCGAGCAGGCTCATCTGGCGTATCCGAATCCGGCACCTTGAAAATCAGTCGAGAGTGGTGAGCCGAGAGCGATGAGGCGTGGCGACGCGATTTCTCTCGCGTACACGCGCACGCGTTTCATTGCTCTGGCCATCGCCCGGAAACGCAGACTGCGTCCGGGTTTTCGGGTGATGATGGCACGAATGAAAACAAACAAAGCCGGCATGGCTGAATGCTTCGTCCTGAGAAAACTGGCCGCGTTTGATCGACGCTCGAACTGAAAAGTATCGTCATTCCGGCGTAGGCCGGAATCCAGAAAGGGCAGCAAGAACCCCTGGATTCCGGCTTGCGCCGGAATGACGGCAATCACTTCGTATTTTTAGGCGGGGCGCCGTCCATTCTGACGAGCTGTCGCCCTACCTGAATCAGGCTCAGGCGAAGCTGGGATATTGGGCCGCGGCGGAAATCTTCTTGCCGGTAGCGGGCGCCGTCTTGGCGGGAGGCTCGGCTTTTTCGTTCTTGCCGGCGGGCGCCTTTTCCGCTTCCTTGGCGTCCTTGCCGGGCTTGCCATCCTTGGCGTCGGCCTTGTCCTCTTCGGGCTTGGCGTCGGCGTTTTCGCCCTCGGCGGGCGGCGGTGGGGGGGGCGGTTCATCGGGGGGCGGCGGAATGACGGCCAGATTGTTTTCCCGCATATAGGCGTCCATCTCTTTCCAGCCGTTGAAGATGGAGGCGCGGGAAATCAGCTTGGTCTTCTTGTCCTTCTGGGCCCGGGCGTAGCAGTCTTCCAGGGGGCGCCCGGTTTGGCGGCAGGCGCTGCCGATGGCCTTGCCCTCCAGGTCTTGCCGGGCCTGGCTCTGGGCCGGCGTCTCGATGCCCAAGTGCTCGCAGCCGGCCAGCCAGGGCAGGGCGATCAGGGCGGCGATGAGAAGCGGGCGGCGGAAGAACAAGGCGGTTGGGCTCGGGGCGTTTAAGGACTCAAAGGCATTTTACGGCAGCATCCGCAGCTTCTTGAGGAGCAAAAGCCTTGTTTACCGCAGAGGCGCAGAGACGCAGAGAAAAACCCAAGGTCTCGGGTTGTCGTCTTTCCGCTGCGCCTCCGCGCCTCTGCGGTGAAATCCGTTTCAACTAATCCGGCACGATGGCCGTGGCTTCGATTTCCACCTTGGCCGCGTCTTCCACCAATTCGGCGATTTCCACCACGGTCATGGGAGGGAAGTAGCGGCCCATGACCGCTTGGTAGGCCTTGCCCAATTCCTTCGACTCGGCCAGATATTCCCGCTTGTCGGTGACATACCAGGTGAGCCGGACGATGTGTTCCGGCCGGCCGCCGGCGGTACGCACCACGTCCACCACGTTTTGCAGGGCCTGGTGGGCTTGTTCGGTGAAGTTGCTGCTGACGAAACGACGTTGGGCGTCCCAGCCCACTTGGCCGGCGATGCTGACGTAGGCGCCGCGAGCCTTGATGCCGTTGGAAAAGCCGCGGGGCTTGGCCCAGTTTTCGGGCTGGAGAATTTCGTGGGGCGTGACCGGCGCCGGTGCCGGAGCGGGAGCTGCGGCCACGGGGGCGATGTCGGCCGGGCGGCTCAGTTCTTCGTCGCGCAGCTTGAAGCGTTGCAGCTTGCCGGTTTCCGTGCGGGGCAGGGCGTCGCGGAAGACGATGGCGCGCGGATATTTATAGGCGGCGATGAGTCCCTTTACGTGGGCCTGGAGTTCCGCCTTGAGGGTTTCGGTCGGCTCGAACTCCGGCTTCAGCACGACGAAGGCCTTGACTACTTGACCACGCTCGTCGTCCGGCACGCCGATCACGGCGCATTCCGCGACCGCAGAGTGCTTGAGCAGGGCGTCTTCCACTTCCGGTCCGCCGATGTTGTTGCCGGCGGAAATGATCATGTCGTCCGTGCGGGACTGGTAGAAGAAGTAGCCGTCCGCGTCGCGGCTGAAGGCGTCGCCGGTCACATTCCAGCCGTTCACCACGTAGTCGTACTGACGCGGGTCGTCCAGATAGCGACAGCCGGTGGGACCTTTCACGGCGAGGCGGCCCACTTGTCCCGGCGGCAGCGGGTTGCCGGCTTCGTCCAGGATGGTGGCGCGATAACCGGGGATGGGCTTGCCCACGGCGCCAGGACGCACGTCGTCGCCGGCAGCGGAAACGAAGATGTGCAGCATCTCGGTGGAGCCGATGCCGTCGATGAGTTCAATGCCCGTGGCTTTGCGCCACGCTTCGCGGGTGGCGACGGGCAGGGCTTCGCCGGCGGAGACGCATTTTCTCAGGGAGCTGATGTCGTACTGATGCAGCTTGGGTAGCGACATGCGATAGCCGGTGGGCACGGCGAAGGCGATGGTCACCTTGTACTCCTGCACCGCCCTGAGCAGCTCTTCCGGGCCGGGTTTGACGCCGATCACCGAGGAAGCACCGTAGCGCAGGGGGAACAACACCAGCCCGCCGAGGCCGAAGGTGAAGGCCAGCGGCGCGGCGCCGCAGAAGATGTCGTCCGGCTCGGGCTTGAGGGTGGAGCGCGGGAAGCAATCGCAAATCGCCATCACGTCCCGATGGAAGTGCATGGTGCCCTTGGGCTTGCCGGTGGTGCCCGAGGTGAAGGCGATCATGGCCACGTCGTCGGCGGCCGTATCCACGTTGGTGAAGCTGTCCGGCTTGGTCGCCATGGCGGCTTCCAGGCCCGTGCCCGCTGCGCCGTGGAAGGACATGGCCTTGCTCAGTACCGCCTGCTGGCCGCGGGCCAGATCGAACTCCGCGCTCAGGTTCTGATCGTAGAGGGCGTGGCTGACCTTGGCCTTCGCGATGATCTCGCCCAGCTCCTTGGACCGTAGCAGGGGCATGG
>JBLNBI010000462.1:0-5849 GCA_050259815.1 Actinomycetota bacterium
GCACATGGGTGGCGCCGTTGAGGAAGATGTGGCGCCGCTTTTGGTCCCTTTCCTCGACGGCCACCAGGTTGGCGATGAGGCGGCGGTTGTCCAGCTCCACGGCGAAGCGGTCGCCTTCCAGCTTGCGGCCCCGGGCCACGGTGGTTTCGCCCCGGGAAGTGAGCTGCCACTCGTCCCGGCCGTAGCGCACCTGGACCTCATGGACATCGTCCCCATCCCGGAAATTGATACAGCGGGCGGCGGAAAGGTTCATGCGCCAGCCGTCCCGGGCGTGCCAGGGGGACCAGGGATCGCCGCTCGTCTTGGCGGCCTGGCGGGCAGCGTGCTGCTCCCAAAGGAGCTCGCCCACGGCGGCCACCAGGAGCACGTCCCGGGGTACCGGCTGGGCCGCCGGGAAGAGGAAATCCTTCTGGCGCTCGATAAGGCCGGTGTCCAGGTCGGCGCCGGCGAAGGCCGGGCAGGCCACCAGGCGGGAGAGGAAATCGATATTGGTGGTCACCCCCGCCACCCGGTAGTCGGCCAGGGCCCGGCGCATGCGGGCCAGAGCCGCGTCCCGGTGCTCGTCCCAGACGATGAGCTTGGCAATCATGGGGTCGTAGTGGGGCGTGATCTCGTCCCCCTGCTCGACGCCGGTATCGACCCGGACGTTGAGGCTTTCCGAGGGCGGCACCAGGCTGATGAGCCGGCCGGTGGAGGGCAGGAAGCCCTTGGCCGCGTCCTCGGCGTAGATGCGGGCCTCCAGGGCGTGGCCCCGGATCTGGAGTTGGTCCTGGCAAAGGGGCAGGGGCTCGCCGCTGGCCACCCGCAGCTGCCATTCCACCAGGTCTTGGCCAGTGATCATCTCGGTGACCGGGTGCTCCACCTGGAGCCGGGTGTTCATCTCCATGAAGTAGAAGCTGCCGTCCTGGTTGGCGATGAATTCCACCGTGCCGGCCCCCACGTAGCCCACCGCCTTGGCGGCGGCAACGGCGGCCTCGCCCATCTGGCGGCGGCGTTCCGGGGTCATGCCCGGAGCCGGGGCTTCCTCCAGGACCTTCTGGTGCCGGCGCTGGACCGAGCAGTCCCGCTCGAAGAGATAGACGCAGTCGCCGAAGGTATCCCCGAAAACCTGGATTTCGATATGGCGGGGCCGGGTGATGTACTTCTCCACCAGGACCTTGTCGTCCCCGAAGCTGGAGGCGGCTTCCCGCTTGCAGGAAGCGAGGGCGGCGGCGAAGTCCTCGCCCCGTTCAACCAGGCGCATGCCCTTGCCGCCGCCCCCGGCGCTGGCCTTGATCAGCACCGGGTAGCCGATGGCGTCCGCCTGTTCCTTGAGGAAGGCCGGCTCCTGGTTGTCCCCGTGGTAGCCGGGGGTGAGGGGCACCTGGGCCTTCTCCATGAGGGCCTTGGCGGCGGATTTCGACCCCATGGCCCGGATGGCCGAGGCCGGCGGGCCGATGAAGACCAGGCCGTTGGCGGTGCAGGCTTCCGCGAATTCCTCGTTCTCGGACAGGAAGCCGTAGCCCGGGTGGATGGCCTGGGCGCCGGTCTCCTTGGCGGCGGCGATGATCTTGTCGGCCACCAGGTAGGATTCCCGGGCAGCGGCGGGGCCGAGCAGGACGGCCTCGTCGGCGAGCCGCACGTGGCGGGCGTCGGCATCCGCCTCGGAATAGACGGCTACGGTGCGGATGCCCATGCGGCGGGCGGTCTTGATGACCCGGCAGGCGATCTCCCCCCGGTTCGCGATCAGTATTCTTGTGAACATCTTAGTTGTCTCCTCCCAGCCAGTTGGGCTGCCGTTTTTCCAGGAAGGCGGCGATGCCTTCCTTCGCTTCCGGGGTCGCCCGCAGGTGGGCGATGCGGTGGGCGGTGTCGTCCACCAGGTTCTGGTTCACCGGCTGGTGGTCCACGGCCCGGATCAGCTCCTTGGATGCGGCCTGGGCGGCGGGACCGCCCTGGAGCAGGGCAGAGACGATCTCCCCGACCTTGGCGTCCAGTTCCTCCGGGGCCACGGCCTCATGGACCAGGCCGATTTCCCGGGCGCGCTCGGCGGTAATGCGCTCGGCGCTCTGGAAGTAGCGGTAGGCCTGGCGGGCGCCGATGGCCCGCAGGACGTAGGGGCCGATGGTGGCCGGGATGATGCCGAACTTCACTTCGGAGGTGGCAAAGACCGCCTGGGTGGAGGCCACGGCGATGTCGCAGGCGGCGGCCAGGCCCATGCCGCCCCCCAGTGCAGCACCGTGGACCCGGGCGACGGTGGGCTTCTTCAACTCGGCCAGGGTGCGGAGCATGCCGGCCAGGGCCTGGGCGTCCTTCATGTTCTCGTCCACCGTGTAGGTGGCGGCCCGCTTCATCCAGTTGAGGTCGGCGCCGGCGGAAAAGCTCTTGCCCCGGCCGGCCAGCACCACCACCCGGACGGATTGGTCCTGGTCCAGGGCCTTGCAGGCCTTGGCCAGATCGGCGATGAGGGTCTCGTTGAAGGCGTTGTGGACCTCCGGGCGGTTCATCCAGAGGGTGGCGACCGGGCCGGACTGCTCGATTTCGATGGTCTGGTACATGGTCACCTCACATGCGGAAGACGCCGAACTTCGTTTCGGCGGCGGGAGCATTCATGGATGCGGACAATCCCAGCCCCAGGACCCGGCGGGTGTCGGCCGGGTCGATGATGCCGTCGTCCCACAGCCGGGCGCTGGCGTAGTAGGGGTGGCCCTGGGTCTCGTACTGTTCCCGGATAGGTGCCTTGAAGGCTTCCTCCTCCTCTCCGGACCAGGACTTGCCCCCGGCCTCGATGCCGTCCCGCTTGACGGTGGCGAGCACCGAGGCGGCCTGCTCGCCGCCCATGACCGAGATGCGGGCGTTGGGCCACATCCACAGGAAACGGGGGCTATAGGCCCGGCCGCACATCCCGTAGTTGCCGGCGCCGAAGGAGCCGCCGATGACCAAGGTGAACTTGGGCACCTTGGCGGTGGCCACGGCGGTCACCATCTTGGCGCCGTCCCGGGCGATGCCGCCGTTCTCGTACTTGCGGCCCACCATGAAGCCGGTGATGTTCTGCAGGAAGACCAGGGGAATGCCGCGCTGGGCGCAGAGTTCGATGAAGTGGGCGCCCTTCAGCGCCGACTCGCTGAACAGGATGCCGTTGTTGGCGACGATGCCCACCGGGTAGCCCCAGATGCGGGCGAAGCCGCAAACCAGGGTCGTGCCGTAGCGGGCCTTGAATTCGTCGAAGTCGGAGCCGTCCACCACCCGGGCGATGATTTCCCGGACGTCGAAGGGCTTGCGGGTATCGGTGGGGATGACGCCGTACAGCTCCTCGGCGGGGTAGAGGGGTTCGGCCGGCTCGATCAGGGTCACCGGGGGCGATTTCTTCCAGTTCAGGTCCCGGACGATGCGCCGGCAGATGGCGAGCGCATGGGCGTCGTTTTCCGCCAGGTGGTCGGCGACGCCGGAGATGCGGGTATGCACATCGGCCCCGCCCAGGTCCTCGGCGGTCACCACCTCGCCGGTGGCGGCCTTAACGAGCGGCGGGCCGCCCAGGAAGATGGTGCCCTGGTTGCGGACGATGATGGACTCGTCGCACATGGCCGGGACGTAGGCGCCGCCCGCCGTGCAGGAGCCCATGACCGCGGCGATCTGGGGAATGCCCTGGGCCGACAGGTTGGCCTGGTTGAAGAAGATGCGGCCGAAGTGCTCCTTGTCCGGGAAAACTTCGTCCTGCATGGGCAGGAAGGCGCCGCCGGAGTCCACCAGGTAGAGGCAGGGCAGGCGGTTCTCCAGGGCGATTTCCTGGGCCCGCAGGTGCTTCTTCACGGTGAGGGGATAGTAGGTGCCGCCCTTCACCGTGGCGTCGTTGGCCACGATCATGCATTCCACCCCGGAGACCCGGCCGATGCCCGCGATCATGGAGGCGGCGGGAACGTCGCCACCGTACATGCCGTAGGCCGCGAACTGGCCGATTTCCAGGAAGGGCGTGCCGGGGTCGAGCAGGCTGCCGACCCGTTCCCGGGGCAGGAGCTTCCCCCGGGCAAGGTGCTTCTGGCGGGCGGCTTCGGGGCCGCCCAGGGCGATTTTCTCCACCTTGGCCCGCAGGTCTCCCACCAGTTCGCCCAGGTTGGCGGCGTTGGCCTGGAAGTCGGCGCTGCGGGGGTTGAGTTGGGTTTTTAGTATTGTCATGTCTCCTCGCTGATATCCGGTAAGCGTTGGAATTCCGGTGCTACAACTGCTTTTCCTCTTTAAGCCATTTGCTGACGGGCTCGGGCCGGTAGGTGGCCATGGCATCCAGCAGGCGGCCGATGTCGGTCTCCGCCAGGGCCATGGCCCGGTTCTGGGCCCGCAGGAAGCCCTCCGCCACGGCCTTGTCGAACAAGGCCAGCAGCGGGTCGTAGAAACCATTCACATTGAGCAGGCCCATGGGCTTGGTGTGGAACCCGAGCTGCCCCCAGGTGAGGATTTCGCAGAATTCCTCAAAGGTGCCGAAGCCGCCGGGCAGGGCGATGAAGCCGTCGGCCAGCTCGGCCATGCGGGCCTTGCGGGTGTGCATGGAATCGACCACCTCCATGCGGGTCAGGGCCCGGTGGTCCACGTTGCGGCCGGCCACCTCCTTGCCCATGAGGGACTCGGGGATGACGCCGATTACGGTGCCCCCCGCGTCCAGGCAGGCATCGGCAACGGCGCCCATGAGGCCGATGTTGCCGCCGCCGTAGACCAGCTCGATGCCCCGGGCAGCCAGCAGGCGGCCGAGTTCCTCGGCGGCGGCGCGATAGGCGGGGTCGTGGCCTGCGTTGGAGCCGCAGAAGACGCAGAGTCGTTTCATTGAATGTCCTTGGCGGTCAGAAACCGCCGGTCTCCAGCCATTTCTCGATCTGGGGCAGCCGGTCGGCCCCGAAAAAGGGCTCACCGTCGATGATGACGTGGGGCGAGCCGAAGACGCCCTTGACCAGGGCAGCATCACACTCGGCCTTGAGGCGGTCCTTCATTTCCGGGCTCTGGATGGCGGCAGCCACCTGGTCCCGATCCAGCCCCAGTCCGGCAGCGATGTCGGCCACCACCTCCGGGGACGAGATGTCCCGGTCTTCCACGAACAGGGCCCGGTAGACGGCATGGGCGAAGGCCCGGGCCTGGCCGCAGTCCTGGCCGTGGAGCCAGTAATAGGCCCGGGCCGCGGCCTGGGTGGGGAGAGGGAACTTGCTCGGATTACGGTAAGGCACCCCGAGGAAGCGGGCCGAGCGCTCGAAATCCCGTAGCGAATACTCCGCCTTGGCCGGGAACTGCTGGGTGAGCGGGGCGCTGCCGGTGGCCTTGAAGACCACCCCCAGGAGAATGGGGCGCCACTTGACCTTGCGGCCGTGGCGGGCGGCGACCTCGTCGATCTGCTCGCTCAGCAGGTAGCCGTAGGGGCTGGAGAAATCGAAGTAGAACTCGATGGGCTCGGCCATTTTCCTCTCCCGTCCAGGTCAGTCTTGAAGGACTGCCCGGGCAATCACCAGCTTCTGGATTTCCGAAGCGCCCTCGTAGATCTGGCACACCCGCACGTCCCGGTAGATGCGCTCCACCGGGAAGTCGGCGGTGACGCCGTAGCCGCCATGGACCTGGATGGCCTCGGAACAGACCCGCTCCGCCATTTGCGAGGCGAAGAGCTTGGCCATGGAGGCCTCCTTCAGGCAGGGCCGGCCGGCGTCCCGCAGGCTGGCGGCGTGCCAGACCATCTGCCGGGCCACCTCGATCTGGGTGGCCATGTCGGCCAGCTTGAAGGCGATGGCCTGATGCTCGACCAGGGGCTTGCCGAAGGAGGTGCGCTCCTTGCCGTAGCGGACGGCGGCTTCCAGGGCGGAACGGGCCATGCCCACGGACTGGGCGGCGATGCCGATGCG
>JBLNBI010000463.1:0-2870 GCA_050259815.1 Actinomycetota bacterium
GGGACGGCAAGGCCTTCCGCCAGGAGATCGACCTTCCCTCCCTGTTTCTGGCCAAAAAGACCGGCATCGACATGGAGGTGGCCGGGGGCGACGCCATCTACGTCCATCGGGCGCCCATGTACTACATCTACGGCGAGGTGCAGCGGGCCGGGTCCTACCGGCTGGAGCGGGACATGACCGTGCTCCAGGGCCTCGCCCTGGGGGGCGGGCTCACCCCCCGGGGCACCGAGCGGGGCGTCAAGATCCATCGCCGCGGCCCGGACGGGAAGATCGAGGTCATCAATCCCAAGATGGACCAGGCCCTGCTGCCGGACGACGTCATCTACATCCAGGAAAGCCTTTTCTAGGGACGGGCAAACACGATGAACTTCCAGCAAATCCTTCCCATCGTCTGGGCCCGGCGCAAGGTGGCCTTCCTCACCCTGCTCGCCACGGTCGTCATCACCGCCCTGGTCAGCTTCCTGATGCCCAAGCAGTACGTCGCCACCGCCTCGGTGGTGCTGGACATCAAGCCCGACCCCATCGGCGGTTTCGTCACCCCGGGGGCCGGGTCCATGAACTACATCACCACCCAGACCGACATCATCGAGAGCGACCGGGTCGCCACCCGGGTGGTCCGGCTCCTGCGCCTGGGCCAGAACCCGGAGGCGGTAGCC
The DNA here is from genome assembly GCA_050259815.1 of Actinomycetota bacterium. Classification (GTDB taxonomy): domain Bacteria; phylum Pseudomonadota; class Gammaproteobacteria; order Burkholderiales; family Rhodocyclaceae; genus JAGTRP01. The sequence continues at coordinate 657 of JBLNBI010000463.1, forward strand.
AGCTGGAAGGACGCCACCGACGGCAAGACGCCCCTGGAGAACTACTACGGCCAGCTCCTCGGGAAGGGCCTGACCATCAAGCCCTCCCGGGGCAGCAACGTCATCAACCTGACCTTCACCGCCACCGATCCCGACTTCGCCGCCACCGTAGCCAACGCCTACGCCCAGGCCTATGTGGACGTGAATGTGGAGCTGCGGGTGGAGCCGGCCCGCCAGTACGTGGCCTGGTTCGACCAGCGCCTCAAGGGCCTGCGGGGGGACCTGGAAAAGGCCCAGGCCAAGCTGTCCGCCTACCAGCAGGAGAAGGGCATCGTCGCCACCGACGACCGCCTGGACCACGAAACCACCCGCCTGGCCGCCCTCACCGAGCAGTTGGCCGAGGCCCAGGGGCAGCAGGCGGATAGCGCCAGCCGCCTCAAATTCACCGGCAACGAGCTGTCCCCGGACGTCATGGGCAGCCCCATCATCCAGAGCCTCAAGGCGGAGATCGCCAAGGCCGAGGCGAAGCTCACCGAACTGGGCAGCACCCTGGGAGACAACCATCCCCAATACCGGCAGACGGTGGCCCAGATTGCCGGCCTCAACCGGCAGCTCAACGAGGAAATCCGCCGCATTTCCGGCAACGCCATGGCCACCACCCAGCTCTCCACCCAGAAGGAGGAAGAGCTCCAGCAGGCCATCGAGGCCCAGAAGCAGCATGTCCTGCACCTGCGGGCCGAGCGGGACACCATCGCCATCCTGGCCAAGGATGTGGAGAGCGCCCAGCGGGCCTACGACGCCGTTTCCCAGCGCATCAGCCTGACCAACCTGGAAAGCCAGATGCAGCAGAACAACGCCAGCATCCTGTCCACCGCCGTGCCGCCGGACACCCCGGCCCGGCCCCGCATCCTCCTCAACATCCTGGCCGCCATCGCCATCGGTGGCCTCCTCGGGGTGGGCGCCGCCCTGGGCCTGGAGAAGATGGACCAGCGGGTGCGCAACCCCGGCGACCTGGCGGTGGCCGAGGGCATCCCGGTCCTCGGCACCCTGGAGGCCGAACCCCGGCGCTATTCCCTCCGGGAGCAGGCCGCCACCTGGATGTCCTACCTGCGCAGGAAGCGCCGGCCCACGCCGCCGCCTCCCTCCGAGCCCCACCTGGGCAAGCAAGGAGCCTGACCGTGGAAAGCCACCATGCCATCGCCAGCCGCCCCATCGGCGCCATCCTCATGGACCGGGGCCTCCTCACCCCGGAGGGGGCGGAGAGCATCTTGAAGCTCCAGCGGGAGGCCAAGCTCCCCTTCGGCGACGCCGCCGTCCAGCTGGGGCTCCTCACCGAGGCGGACATCCAGTTCGCCCTTTCCCAGCAGTTCGACTACGCCTACCTGCCCCTGTCCGGGGACAAACCGGTGAGCGAGGAGCTGCTGGCCGCCTACCGGCCCTTCAGCCACGAGGTGGAGGACCTGCGGGCCATCCGCAGCCAGCTCATGCTGCGCTGGTTCGACAAGTCCCGGGACCATCGGGCCCTGGCCGTGGTCGGGGCCGCCAACGGCGAGGGGCGCAGCTTCCTCTCTGCCAACCTGGCCATCGTCTTCTCCCAGCTCGGGGAGCGCACCCTCCTGGTGGATGCCGACATGCGCCGGCCCCGCCAGCACCAGCTCTTCAAGCTCGACAACCGGGTCGGCCTGTCCAGCCTCCTGGGGGGGCGCTCCAACGGCAGCAGCATCGTGCCGGTGGCGGCCTTCTCCAGCCTGGCGGTGCTGCCCGCCGGTCCGATCCCGCCCAATCCCCTGGAGCTCCTCGGCCGCCCCACCTTCGGACAGTTCCTCCTGGAGGTGGGCGCCGACTACGACGTGATCCTCATCGATACCCCGGCCGCCGCCGACTGCGCCGACGCCAGCATGATCGCCACCCGAGTGGGGGCGGCCCTGGCGGTGGCCCGCCGCAACGAAACCCGGGTCGCCGCCTTCTCGGAACTGGTGCGGACCCTGGCCGGGGCCGGCGTGGCGGTGGTGGGGTCCATCCTCAACGCCCCGCCCCCTCCCGACCCCATCCATTGACCGCCGGTCCGCACCACCGTGGACGTCGCCCTTTCCGCACCGCCCCCCTCGCCCCTGCCGGGCCCGGCCCTTCCCCGCCCCGCCCGCCTGGCGGTACTGGCCGGGTTCGCCGCCATGTACCTGCCCACCTACTGGCGGGCGGCCACCACCATCTGGCAGACCGAGGACCACGCCCACG
>JBLNBI010000464.1:0-4261 GCA_050259815.1 Actinomycetota bacterium
TTCGCTAATCCCATCGAGAAGCTGGGTGACCGGAATGCCCGCAAGCTCCTGCGCCGCCTCATCGCCCCCTTCATCCTGCGCCGCACCAAGGCCCAGGTGCTGACCGAACTGCCGCCCCGCACCGAACTGGTCCTCACCGTCGAGCTCGATGCCGAGGAAGCCGCCCACTACGAGGCCCTGCGCCGGGAAGCCGCCAATGCGGCGGACCAGGCCCTGGCGGAGGGAGCAGCGGGCCAGGCCAAGTTCAATGTCCTGGCGCTCCTCACCCGGCTGCGCCGGGCGGCCTGCGATCCGCGCCTCACCACGCCGGATTTCGGGACTGCAGGCGCCAAGGTGCAGACCTTCGCCGATCTGGCGGAGGAGCTTTCCGCCAACGGCCACAAGGCCCTGGTATTCAGCCAGTTCACCGATTTCCTGAAGCTCCTCCAGGCGCCCCTGGACGCGGCCGGTATCCCCTACCAATACCTGGACGGTTCCACGCCGGCGGAGGAGCGATCCCGGCGGGTGGCGGCCTTCCAGGGGGGCGAGGGGGACATCTTCCTGATCAGCCTCAAGGCCGGCGGCTTCGGTCTCAACCTCACCGCCGCCGACTACGTGGTCATCACCGATCCCTGGTGGAACCCGGCCGCCGAGGACCAGGCCATGGGCCGGGCCCACCGCATGGGGCAGCAGCGCCCGGTGACGGTCTATCGGATGGTGGGCCGGGGCACGGTGGAGGAACGGATCGTCGAACTCCACCGGGACAAGCGTGCCCTGGCGGAAAGCGTCCTGGCCGAGGGCGAGGCAGCGGCCCTGCCCTCGGTGGAGGACATGGTGGCCCTGATCAGGGGCTCGTGAGGCCGACCACTTCCGGGTCGTCGAAGTGGTCGATGAGGATGCTCCGCACCCGGGCCTGCCAGAGCTGGCCGAAGAGGCGTTCGGATTCCGGGTTGTTGTCGCCGGACAGCAGGCCTTGCAGAAGCATTGGCATGCGAGGGTCGGCGGGGATGGAGGAAAGGTCGATGGCAGCGGTGACCGAACGGCCGTTGTCCCGGCGGGTGAAGCGGACCTCCCCGGCAACCTCGCCGACGCCGAAATGGAGCAGGTCGCGCCTGCCATGGCGGCCGGCCAAGCCCTTGAAGCCGCCCGGTCCGGCGGCGCCGGTGAGCAGGGTGACGACGCTGGCGATGACGCCGGCGACGCCGCTCCCCTGATCCTCCCGGAAATCGACCCGGATGCCGCCCCGTTCGGGCAACTCATCGCCGTAGAGGGCCTTGAGGGCCCGGCAGGTCATGAGGTAGGCCCCGGCCACCGTCGGGCAGGAATGGCCGGCCAACTTCACCGCATCGGCGAAGCCGTATTCGATGAGGCCATCCTCGGCGGCACCGAGGAAGCGGGCCAGGGGGTCCCGCAGGGTGATGGTGGGGACGCGGGCGAAGAAATCTGGAAACATGGAAACCTCCTTCGCCCGGGAGTATGGGCAGGGGCGCTTGCCCCGGCCTTGATGCGGGTCAGTTCCGCTGGATCAGCTCGATCTTGTAGCCGTCCGGGTCTTCCACGAAGGCGATGACGGTGCTGCCGTGCTTCATGGGCCCGGCTTCCCGGACCACCTTGCCGCCCCGGCGCTTGATCTCCTCGCAGGCGGCGTAGGCATCGGGCACGGCCAGGGCAATGTGGCCGTAGCCGTTGCCCAGGTCGTAGCTCTTGGTGTCCCAGTTGTGGGTCAGCTCGATCACCGCCCCTTCGCTTTCGGGGCCGTAGCCCACGAAGGCCAGGGTGAAGCGGCCCTCCGGATAATCCTGGCGGCGCAGGAGCTGCATGCCGAGGACTTCGGTGTAGAAGGCGAGGGATTTGTCCAGGTCGCCGACCCGGACCATGGTGTGCAGGACGCGCATCTTGTTCTCCTAAAGGTTGGGGCAAGTCAGCCCGAGGCGTTTGAGTTCGGTCCGCCGCTCCCGCCAGTCGGGGCAGAGCCCTTCCACCACCGACCAGAAGCGGGGACTGTGGTTCATCTCCTTGAGGTGGGCCAGTTCGTGGGCCACCACGTAGTCGATCACCGGCAGGGGCATGAAGACCAGCCGCCAGTTGAGGCGGATGCTGCCCCGGCTGCTGCAGCTTCCCCAGCGGGTGCGGGCGGAAGACAGGGCCAGGGGAGGCACGGGAACGCCCAGGCGCGGGCTCAGCAGGCCAAGCCGTTCCAGGAAGACTTCCCGGACCCGCTCCCGCAGGGCCTTTTCCAGAATCCGGCGGGCATCGGCAGTCTTGGCGAGGCAAAGGGTGACCTGGCTGCCGTCGGCGGACCACACGGCCCGGTTGGCGCCCGTGGCTAGCCGCACGGTGACTTCGCTCCCCAGGCAAGGCAGGGTGAGGCCGTCGGCGACCTCGACCTGGGACGGAGGAACCCGGTCCTTCCAGGCATCCAGCTTGTCCAGGACCCAGTTGCCGTGCTGGCGCAGCAGGCTGTCGATGTCCGCCTGGCGGGCGGCGCTCGGGGCCCAGACCCGCAGGCCCCGGTGGTCGATGGACAGGCTGATGGTGCGGCGCTTGCTGCGCTTCAGCTGGTAGGAAACCAGGCGGCCGCCCAGGGAGATGGCGGCCTCGGACACCACCGGGTCAGACTTCGGCGGCTTCGGCCTGGCCTTCGGCTTTAGGAGCAGCATCGGTATAGCGATGGGGGGAGAGTTTTCTCATCTCGCCTTCGATCCAGGCCTCGGCCAGCCGATTGACCTCTTGCTCGGAGAGCCCGTCGGCGCTGATGGCCGGCCCGATGCTGATGGTGACGGTGCCCGGCTTCTTGAGGAAGGCCTCGCGCGGCCACAGTTCGCCGGCGTTGTGGGCCACCGGCACCACCTTGCAGCCGACGTGGGTCGCCAGGTAGGCGCCCCCCGGCTTGTAGCGGCGCTTCTCGCCCGGCGCCACGCGGGTGCCTTCGGGGAAGATGATGACCGAGTAACCCTTCTGGAGCCGGTCCCGGCCCTGTTCCACCACCCGGTCCAGGGCTTCCTTGCCGGAGGTCCGGTCGATGGAAATCATGCGCATGGCCGCCAGGGCCCAGCCGAAGAAGGGCAGCTTGAGGAGCTCCTTCTTCAGCACGAAGACGCAGTAATGGCCCGGCGGGACCAGGTCCTGCAGGGCCACGGTCTCCCAGGCCGACTGGTGCTTGGCCAGGATGACGCAGGGTTCCTTGGGCATGTTTTCCAGGCCGCGCATTTCCGTCTTGATGCCGAGGATGTTTTCCACCCCCCACATGAAGCAGCGCCGCCAAAGATAAACCAGATGGAAACCCCAGATGCCCCGGATCAGCGCTGCGGGAACGACGACGATACCGGCGATCGGGGTGATCACCAGGGTCCACAAAAGAAACAGGGTGGAACGGATCTGGATCATGCTTCTTTCTTCTTGCCCAGGAGCGAATCGACAACGCTGGCCAGGTCCGGGAATTCCTGGGTGCCTTCCGGGAGATTGCCGTCAGCCTTGGTTTTCTCGCCCTTGCCGGTGAGGACCAGGATGGGCTGGCAGCCCACTTCGGTGCAGGCCTGGAGGTCCCGCAGGGAATCGCCCACCGCCGGCACGTCGTTCAGGTTCACGTTGAAGGTTTCGGCGATGCGCCGGAACATGCCGGCCTTGGGCTTGCGGCAATCGCAGGCCGAGTCGGCGGCATGGGGGCAGTAGAAAATGGCATCCACCCGGCCGCCGACGGCGAACAGGGATTTATGCATCTTCTCGTGGATGGTGTTCAGGGTGTCCATGTCGAACAGGCCCCGGCCCACCCCCGACTGGTTGGTGGCCACCACCACCCGGTAGCCCGCCTGGTTGAGGCGGGCGATGGCTTCCAGGCTGCCCGGGATGGGCTTCCACTCGGCCGGGCTCTTGATGAACTGGGCCGAGTCGAAGTTGATGACCCCGTCGCGGTCGAGAATGATCAGCTTCACTTTTCGACAGCCAGGCGGGAGATGTCGGCCACGGCGTTCAACTGCTCGAACAGCGCGGTCAGGAGGCCCAGGCGGTTGCCCCGCAGGAGCGGCTCATCCACATTGACCATGACCTTGTCGAAGAAGGTATCCACCGCTTCCCGGACCGTCGCCAGTTCCCGCAGGGCCTCGGTGTAGCCCTCGGCGGCAACGTGGGACTTTACCAGGGGGGTGATGTGGGTGACCTTGTCGAACAGGGCCTTCTCGGCGTCTTCCTTCAAGAGGGCCACGTCCGGCGCGGGGATGGCGCCTTCGGCCTTCTTGAGGATGTTGCCGATGCGCTTGTTGGCGGCCGCCAGGGCCTGGGCTTC
>JBLNBI010000465.1:0-4196 GCA_050259815.1 Actinomycetota bacterium
GCGAGACAACATCATGGGCACGATCGCTCAATCCGGACGCTGGTGGAACAATCCCTTGCTCATCGTCGTAGCCGGCGGCCTCGTCATGGGCCTGGCCTTGGGGGTGCGTCACGCCCAGGGCATCTTCCTGATGCCGATCACCCTGGAGCGGGGCTGGAGCCGTGAAGCCTTCGGCTTCGCCATCGCCGTGCAGAACCTGGTGTGGGGCCTGGCCCAGCCCATTACCGGCATGATCGCCGACCGCTTCGGCTCCCGGCGGGTAATCGCCGGGGGCCTCGCCTTCTACGGCGCCGGACTCATCCTCATGTCCCAGGCGCCGACTCCGGCGGCCTTCACCCTGTCCGCCGGCCTGTGCATCGGCGTCGCCCTGGCGGGCACCGCCTTCGGGGTGGTGTATGGGGCGTTGAGCCGCCTGATGCCCCCGGAGCGCAGGGGCTGGGCCCTGGGTCTGGCCGGGGCGGTAGGCGGCCTGGGACAGTTCTTCCTGGTGCCGGTGTCCCAGGGCCTCATCGGCGGCCTGGGCTGGGCGGGGGCCCTGATCGCCCTGGGCATCGCCTGTGCCGTCCTGCTGCCCTGCGCCCTGCCCATGGCCGACCGACCCAGGGCCGGCGGCCACGGCCACCAAAGCCTCTCCTCGGCCCTGCGGGAAGCCTTCTCCCACCGGGGCTTCTGGCTCCTCAACCTGGGCTTCCTGGCCTGCGGCTTCCAGCTTGCCTTCATCGCCTCCCACCTGCCGGCCTACCTCCTGGACCGGGGTCTAACCGGGAACGACGCGGTGGCGGGGCTCGCCATCATCGCCCTCACCAATGTCGCGGGCACCTATGTCTGCGGCTTGCTGGGAGGACTGCGTCGGCGCAAGTACCTGCTCTCCGGCATCTACCTGGCCCGCTCCCTGGCCATGGCCCTGTTCGTCACCCTGCCGCTCACCCAGTGGAGCCTGTACGCCTTCTGCGCGGTGATGGGATTCATCTGGCTGGGGACGGTGCCCCTGACCAACGGCCTGGTGTCCCAGGTGTTCGGGGTGCAGTACATCACCACCCTGTTCGGCTTCGTCTTCTTCGGGCACCAGCTCGGCGCCTTCTTCGGGGTCTGGCTGGGGGGCTACGTGTTCGACGCCACCCGTTCCTACGACCTCATCTGGACGGTGAGCATCGCCCTGGGCGTGGTGGCCGCCCTCCTCCACGCGCCTATCGATGACCGGGAAATCGTCCGGGCCGCCCCGGCTGCGGCATGAGAGCCATCCGCCTGGCCACGGCCGCCGCCCTGGCGGCCTCCCTCGTTCTGACCTTCGCTGCCTGGCTGGAACCGGCCAACGTGCTGGCCTTCGTTTCATCCCTGAGCTTCTGCCAGTAGGCCGCCTACTCGAAGGGAAGGGGAGCCAGCTCCCGCGGGCCTTCCTGCTCCTGGGTCTCCAGCAATTCGATGAGGCAGAGGATTTCGCTGACGACGGGCAAGGGGAACCCGCTGCGCTGTCCGCCTCGGTTGTCCCGCAGCAGGTGATGCAGATAGGTGAGGCATTCCGGCTTGCCCCAGGTATCGATCAGCTTGTCCCGGATGTGGCCAAATTCTTCCAGGGATTGGGGCTTGGTCGGCGCGGCGGCGGGGGGAGCCGATTCCTCCCCGGGGAGCAACAGATCCAGACCGAAGTCCGGCGAGGCAAGGGGCTCCGGGTGGAACTCGCTCCAGCGCTGCACTTCCACATTGAAATGCTGATGAAAGTCCTCCACCAGCCTCTCGAATTCTTCCCGCATGCCCGCCTGGCAATAGACTTCCATCAGTCGTAGCCAGGGCTGGAGGGCTTCCTTGGGCCTTTGCTCGATGTATTCCTGCAGGACCTGGGCTGCACCCTTCGCCCGACCGAAGGACATCATGATGTCGGCCAGTTCCAGGACCGGTTGCGCCTCGAATTGCTTTTCGACGGAAAGGGCATCGGCCACATCGGGCTCCGTTGCCGGCGGCTCGGGTTCCGCAGCCGCCGGTTCCTTATCCCGGGGATCGATGACCTCGATATCGGTGATTTCACCTTGGTCTTCGGACAATTGGGGTTCGGCCCGGACCGGCTGATCGCTGAAATCATGGGCAGTCGCCGGTTGCGACTTCTCCCGTTCCTCGGGAAGATCGGCATCAAAAGAAGAGGGAAAGCCGCTGATGTCCGCCAGGGCAGCCTGTCGCGCACGGTATTGCCGCCACGCCAGCCAAGTACCGATGACGAGCAACGCCACCAGCAGCCCGCCATAAAAAACCCACTCGTAAATCGTGTCGCCCCCGGTCGTCTTGGCCGGAACGGACGGGGTCGGAACGGGGGGGGCGGCCTCCACGCTGGCCGGTTTGGAAACACCTGCGACGGCAGGGGCCGACACTCCCTCGCCGCTGCCCGGTTGGGGAACTGCATTTGCCTGGGGCAGTGCCGGCACTTCCAGGACCGATTGGAGGGTGCGAAGCTTTTCCGCCGAGGTTGCCTGGGATGCGGTCAGCTCCTGGAGGGCCATCATCATGCGGAATTCCATGCGCAGGATGCTGCGCTGGACTTCCCGGGCGGAGTCGCTGTCCTCGGCGGCGCCCGTCAATTGGGTGGCCATGCGCAGGGTGGGAATACCTTCCGACTCGGCGTTTCCGGAAACCACCACCCGATTCCTGAGCGGGGGCTGGGCAGGCGCCTTCTCCCGGCGCGGCCGGGTTGCCGGCGGGGGAGACCATTCGGGCGTCCTGGCCGGCGCCCCCGCCTCGGCGTAGGAGGCGAGCGGCTTCTGTTGGCGCGGCGGCTGTGCCAGCGGAGCGGACTGGACGACTCTCGGCGCCTCCACCGCAACCGGCGCGCTGCCTCTCTTGCCGTCCGGCTCCGGCGGCGAAAGCAGCAGGGTGAAATCCCGTCGCACCTCGTAGCCGCAGGAGGCAACGATGCCAACCTGAATCACCGGTTCATTCACGGGGCGCGCCGTGCGAATTTCAATGACGGGGGATACGCCCTGCCTGAGCTTCAGGGTACCCCGCTGAATCCACGGAAGGTCGCCCTCACCCTGGGAATGGCGGAGCTGGAAACACGAGGAATCGATGAAATCCTTGCCGGAGAAGAAAACCTCCACCTCCGCCCGCAACGGTTCGCCAAGATTCGAGAAAACGGTGATTTTCCCCAAGCCCAATGCCTGCGCGTTGCCAAACCAGGCAAGGAGAGGGGCTACCAGAAGGAAGCGGAAGGGGGAAACCATTGAGGAAAGCAGCGCCGGAAGCCTTATTTTTCAGCCAATTGTAAGGGTTTTTTCTGACGGCATCCCTCCTTGCGCAAGAAACGGAGGCCATCGGCCACCGGTGGCACGGGAGTATCGCCGGCTCGCAGCCTAGCGATCCCTGACGACGTAATGCTTGCGCACCGGCTCCAGCACCTCGAAAAGCCCGTTGAACCCACCGGGGATCACGCAGGCGTCGCCCGGACCAAACTCCCGGGCCAGGCCATCTTCGTCGGTGATGCGGATGCGGCCTTCCAGGACGTGGAAGAACTCGTCCTTCCCTTCCGCGAAGGCGATGCGCCAGGCGCCGACCTCACAGGCCCAGGTGCCGGCGGAGAGGCCGGCATGGCCGTAGTGGTTCCAGGTGGTGCGCAGGGGATTGCCGGATACCAGCCGGTCCGGCCGGGGGCGGTCGAATTCCGGCGGGGTGGCTGCGCCGGCGAATACGGTGAGGGCTTTGCTCATGGCAGTCGGTCGATGGAGAAAAAGACCGGCGAGTCTACTATCGCCGCCGCCCCGCTGAAACCCATGTACCGCCTGCCCCAGGATGGCCTACGCCGGCTGAGCCGCCTCCTGCCGGCCCAGGCTGGAGAGCACCGCCACCTCGTCCATGGACAGGACCCGGTTGACGTCCAGGAGAACGACGAACTGCCCCCCCACCTTGCCCATGCCCTTGATGAAATCGATGCGAAGCTTGGCGCCGAATTCCGGGGGCGGCTCGATGTCGGTGGCCGGGATCTCCAGCACCTCCGACACCGCATCCACCACGATGCCCATTTCCTGGCTGCCCTTCGGCGAATCCACTTCCACGATCACGATGCAGGTCCGCCGGGTAATGTCCCGGGCAGCGCGCCCGAAGCGCACCGCCAGGTCCACCACCGGCACCACGGCCCCCCGCAGGTTGATGACGCCCCGGATGAAGGGCGGGGTCATCGGCACCTCGGTCACCTGGCCGTATTCGATGATTTCCCT
>JBLNBI010000466.1:0-5604 GCA_050259815.1 Actinomycetota bacterium
GGCTTCACCTTCTTCATGGGGCTGATGCTTTCCCGCATCCTCCAGGTCGCCCTGGGCTTTTCCAACGGCGGCACCCTCATCGCCACGGCCGCCGGCGGCACGGGGGCCATCTTCTTCACCCTTTCCGCCGTGGCGGCGACCAGCAAGCGGGATTTCAGCGGCATGGGCAAGTTCCTGTTCGCCGGCCTGATCGTGGTGCTGCTGGCGTCGGTGGCCAATATCTTCTTCCAGGTCCCGGCCCTCTTCCTGGCCGTTTCGGCCGCCGTGGTGGTGCTGTTCTCCGCCTATATGCTGTACGACATCAACCGCATCGTCCAGGGCGGGGAGACCAACTACATCATTGCCACCCTGGAGGTCTACCTGGACATCTACAACGTCTTCGTCGGCCTCCTGAACCTGCTGATGGCCCTGAGCGGCGAGCGGGACTGAGGTTTCGCACCCCGTAAGAAAGGGCGGCTTCAAGCCGCCCTTTTTGTTTTCAGCCCTTCTCGAACAGGGCGATGGATTCCACGTGGGCCGTATGGGGGAACATGTTCACGGCCCCCGCCGCCACGAAGCGGTAGCCCTTCACCGACACCAGCACCGCCGCATCCCGGGCCAGGGTCGCCGGATTGCAGGAAACATAGACGATACGCTTGGGCCCATTCTCGCCCAGTGCCTTGACCACCTCGATGGCCCCTTCCCGGGGCGGGTCGATCAGCATCTTGTCGAAATGGCCCAGGGCCGCCAGGGATTCCGGCGTGCAGTTGAACAGGTTGGCGACGCCGAACTCGACCTTATTCTTATTCTCCAGGCCGTTGGCCTTGGCCCCTTCCCGGCCCCGCTGCACGAGGGCGTCGCTGCCCTCGATGCCGACCACGGTCGCTCCTCGCCGGGCGATGGGCAGGGTGAAATTGCCCAGGCCGCTGAACAGGTCGGCGATCCGCTCGCCAGGGCGAGGGTCCAGAAGCCGGATGGCACGGCGAACGAGCATCCGGTTCACCGCATGGTTCACCTGGGTGAAGTCAGTGGGGCGGAACTCCATGTCCAGGCCGAATTCCGGAAGGGAGTAAGACAGTTTCGGCCCGGGAACCGGATAGAAGCGATAGGCTGAATCCGGCCCCTTGGGCTGCAAATAGAACACCACCTGGTGGCGGTCGGCGAAGTCCCGCAGGAGCTTCTCGTCCCGGGCAGTCAGGGGTTGCAGGATGCGCAGCACCAGGGCCGTACACTCCTCTCCGAAAGCGACCTCCACCTGGGGAAGCCGATCGGCGATGGAAAGGGCGCCGAACAGCTCTCGCAGGGGCACCAGCAGGGCCGACACATGGGGCGGCAGGATGGGGCAGGTGCGGATGTCGGCGATATAGCTGCTTCTCCGCTCGTGGAAGCCGATCAGCATGCCGCCCTTGGTGGGAACCTTGCGCACCCCCAGCCTGGCCCGGTGCCGGTAGGCCCAGGGAGTCCCCTGGATGGGCGGCAGCATGTGCTCGGGACGGACCCGGCCGACGTGCCAGAGGCTGTCTTCCAACACCCGCTGCTTGATCGCCACCTGGGCTGAGGGATCGAGATGCTGCATGGCGCACCCGCCGCAGATGCCGTAGTGGGGGCACTTGGGCTGCACCCGGGCCGGCGATGGGGAAATCACCCGCACCAGGTGAGCGAGTTCATAATTAGGCTTCTTGCGATAGCTGGCGTATTCGACCAACTCGCCCGGCAAGGCGCCATCCACGAAAATGGTCTTGCCGTCCTGGCGAGTGATGCCCCGCGCTTCATGGTCCATTGATTCGATGCGCCCGGTCGGCATGCCCGCTACTCCGAGAAAAAACCTTAATTCTAACAATGCACTAAACTACATGCCATGGCACGCGAACTATTGACGAACTGGGGCGACTTCCAAGTGGCCATCGATCGGCTCCTGGAACTGGCCGAGCGGGAAATACTCGTCTATGACGGCGACCTCGCCCACCTGAAGCTGGACTCTGCCCCGCGGATAGAGCACTTGAAGCGCCTGCTCCAGCCCCGGCGGCAAGACTGCCTGCGTTTGTCCCTCCAGGACACCACTCTGCTGCAGCGCAACAATCCGCGCCTGATTGGCCTTCTGGCGGACTACACAAGCGGCATCACTGTGCTCCAGACACCGGAACACCTGAGTCATCGGCGTGACTCCATGATTCTGGTGGATGGACGCCACGGACTGATCCTTTTCGAGCGAAGCCAGCCGAGATCCAAGCTTCTCATCGATGAAATGCAGGAGATCGAGCCGTATTTGCAGTGTTTTGAACAAATCTGGCAAGAGGGCGGCACGCCCTTCAGCGCCACCACACTCGGCTTATAGGGGCAGAAAACCGGCATTGCGCAACGCAGCATGATTCTGGCGAATCTTCAGAATCTTGTTATAATTCCAGGCTGGTCGTCTAGCCGGCCTCCAAAAATTTTTGGCAAACCTAAGTTTTCAAGTCTGCTAGTTTCTTTATCGATAAGGGAATTACACCAATGAACAAGTCCATTCTCGCTGCTGCTCTGATCGCCCTGGCCCTGACCGCCTGCGGCAAGAAGCAAGAAGCCGCCCCGGCTGCTCCTGCTGCTGCCCCGGCTCCCGCCGCTGCTCCGGCTGCCGCTTCCCCGACCGAAGCCGCTCCCGCCGCTGCTTCCGCCACCGCTGCCGCTTCCGCTACCGAAGCTGCTCCGGCTGCCGCTGCTCCGGCCGAGAAGAAGTAATTCTCTTTCGGCTCATGCCGAACGAAAGCGGGACTTCGGTCCCGCTTTTTTGTTGACCTCAGGTCAGGTCACGCCAGGCAAATCCCGCCTCCTGGTCCGCCACCCCGACCCATTCCTCCCCGCAATTCATCGCCGTTGCCAGGGCCTTGACGGCCAGTTCGGGCAGGTTGTTGTGCTCGCTCAAATGGGCGGCGACCAAGTGCTGGAGGTGCGAGTTATCCAGGCTGGCGAGCAACTCGGCGGCCGCAAGATTCTCCAGATGGCCGTAACGGCCGGCGATGCGGCGCTTCAAGGACGCCGGATAGGAAGAATTGGCAAGCATCCCCGCATCGTGATTGCACTCCAGTACCAGTCCGGCGCACTGGGAAAGCATGCTCCGCATATGGGCCGTGGCCTCCCCCGCGTCGGTCAAGACGCCCAGGCGGACATCTCCGTCGGAAAGAACGTACTGGACCGGCTCCCGGGCATCATGGGGCACCGGATAGGGACAGACTTCCAGGTCGCCGACGGCCAAGGGATCGTGGCTGTCGATGATGCGGCAGTCGGCGCCCTCGGAAGCGGAGGCGCTCGCCATATAAGTCCCGTAGGTCAGCCAGACTGGAAAGTTGTAGCGCCGAGCCAGGCGGAAGACGCCGCCGATATGGTCGGAATGCTCGTGGGTCACCAGTACCCCGGTCAAGGCTGCCGGCTCCACGCCAAGCCGATTCAGGCGGATGGACGTCTCCCGCAGACTGAAACCGCAGTCGATCAGGAGACGGGTGGTCCCGCTCTCCACCAGCAGCGCATTTCCGCTACTGCCGCTACCCAGGGAAGCAAAACGTATCACTGAAACCCATAAAAGAGCCCGGTTTCCCGGGCTCCCTTTGCATCGCTTTTGGCTGACGTCTTACTTCAGCTGATCGTACAGAAGGCCGAGGATCTTCTTGGCCGTATCGGACTTGTCCACGCCACCTTCCCGGGAGAGCACCTGGATGTTGGTGACGGAACCGGCATCCTGCAGGTAGATACGGTACTGGACCTTGGCGGCAGCGGCGGAGTCGTCGCTCTTCCAGACCGCCAGCTTGGACAGCCAGCCCTTGTCTTCCTTCTTGTCCGCGTCCGGATCCACGTAGCGGACAAAGTAGAGCCCCTTGGAACGGTCCCGGTCCTCGACGGTGAAGCCGACCCGGTCGAGGGCCAGGCCGACCCGGCGCCAGGCCCGGTCGAAACGCTCCTGGACCTCGACGGTACCGGTACCATCGTTGGCCTTGGCCAGCTTGGCCTTGGGCTCGACCTTGGCGGTGGCAATGGCCGCTTCGGCCCGCTTTTCTTCCGTACCCAGACGCACCATCAGGCGACGGAGCATTTCGGCTTCCATCTCCGGATCGGGCTGACGGGGCTGCCAGCGGGTATCATCCTTGGAGGAAGACGTGTAGACCTCCTCCATGCCGCGGTGGCTGATGAAAATGTCGGTAGTGCCCGGCTCGGCGCCCGGCTCGAAACGGGTGCGGAACTTGTCCCGCTCGCCGGTGGAATACAGGGAGTCGAGGACCTTGCCGAGGGTGTTGCGCAGCCAGTCGTCGGCGATCTTGGCCCGGTTCTCGGCCCAGTCGGTTTCCATGATGCCAGCCTGGGGCATCTCCACCTTGACGATGAATCCCAGCTCCTGCCAGAAATCCTTGACCGTATCCCAGAGCTGGTCGGCGGGAACGCTGACCACCAGCCAGCGCTGGTTGCCGGAACGCTCGATCCGCACCTTGTCCACCTGGGGCAGGACCGTCGAGTTCTGGACCTGGGCCTCCTGGGAACGGTCGTTCTTATACGCCGAGTAAGTGGCGCTGCCCTTGCCGGCCGCGTCGGGAACCGCATAGCGGTCATCCTTGGCCAGCTGAGTCAGGTCCGGGGGAATCTCCAGGGAGGGGACTTTGCCGGCCGACTTGTAGTCGATCTTCTTGGACTCGGGAAGGACGCTGCACCCCGCGACGGCAAGCGCCACGAGGGTAAGGGTGAGGCCGGAAAGCCGTCGATTCATAAACACTCCGTCAGGCAAGGACGCCAGCCTGGCGCATGGCGGCGCGCACGCGCTCGCGGTTGGCCTCGGACAGGGGAGTCAGGGGCAGGCGGATGCCGCCGGGGATGAGGCCCATTTCCTGGACCGCCCACTTGACCGGGATGGGGTTGGCTTCGCAGAACAGGTCGCGATGCAGGCCCAGGAGCTTGAAGTGGATTTCCCGGGCCTTCTGGACTTCGCCCTGGGCGGCGGCCACGCACATCTCATGCATCAGCCGCGGCGCCACGTTGGCGGTCACGGAGATGTTGCCGTGGAAGCCCAGCATGATGGAGGCCACGCAGGTCATGTCGTCGCCGCTGTAGAGGGCGAAATCCTTGGGAGCGCGGGCGATCAGGTCGCAGGCGCGGTCCAGGTTGCCGGTGGCGTCCTTGACGCCGATGATGCCGGGGACCTGGGCCAGGCGCAGGATGGTGTCGTTGCTCATGTCGGCCACGGTGCGACCGGGCACGTTGTAGAGGAGCACCGGCAGCTCCACCGCTTCGGCGATGGCCTTGAAGTGGCGGTACAGGCCTTCCTGGGTCGGCTTGTTGTAGTACGGAACCACGGACAGGGCGGCGTCCGCCCCCGCCTTCTTGGCGAACTCGGTCAGCTCGATGGCTTCGGCAGTGGAGTTGGCGCCGGTACCGGCGATCACCGGGATACGGCCGGCCGCATGCTCGACGGTGACGCGGATGAGTTCGCAGTGTTCTTCGACGTCGACGGTGGGAGACTCGCCAGTGGTTCCGACGATGACGATGCCATCGGTGCCTTCGCGCACATGGAAATCCACCAGGTTGCGCAGGGCCGCGTAGTCGAGGCTGCCATCTTCCTGCATGGGAGTGACGATGGCGACAATGGATCCGGTAATCATGGTCTAT
>JBLNBI010000467.1:0-15748 GCA_050259815.1 Actinomycetota bacterium
GGTGCCGAGCTGTTCGGCACCGAGCATTCGGCCGAAGCCGGGCACTATTCCCAGACCGTCCGGCGGGGCGGGGTCGTCCTCGCCGTGGATTTGCCGGAGGAGATTCCTGCCGCACCGATCCGCGAAGCACTCCTGGACGCCGGCGCCCTGGATGTGAATGAGCGCATCGGTCCGTGGAACCCGGAAGGCTCTGCCAGCGCAGAACTGCTCCACAACCCCTACGAGCAATACGAACCCGACTACCGCAAGGACTTCCAGATCCGCTATGCAGCCCGGGGCGGCACCTACGACGACTATGCCCATGCCTACCGCTACGGCCACAACCTGGCCGGCGACCCGCGCTACCAGGACATGAACTGGGAGGCCATCGAGCCGGAAGCCCGCCGGGACTGGGAAAGCCAATACCCGGAAAGCACCTGGGAGCGCTTCAAGCTGGCCATCCAGCACGGCTGGGAGCGGGTGACCGGCAGGCATTGACCGGGCGTTTTTTAGTGGCAATCAAGGCCGTTAGCCTCATGGCCGGATAGACTTCCGGCCATGAGTTTCCTTCGCCATCCCCTCTGGCTGGTCGGTTTCCGGCCCTTCTTCGCCCTCGCCTGCCTGTCCGGCCTGTCCCTGCCGGTGCTGTGGGTGCTCATCTTCGCCGGCTGGCTGCCCGCCCCGGCAGGCACCTTGTCGCCGGTCCAATGGCACGCCCACGAGATGTTCTTCGGCTTCGGCTGGGCGGTCCTGGGAGGCTTCCTCCTCACCTCCACCAAGAACTGGGTCCAGATCCGGGGCTACCACGGCGCCGGACTCGCCTTCCTGGCCGCTGCCTGGCTCCTGGAGCGGCTGGCCATCGCCTTCGGCGGCGCCTGGCCGCCCCTCCTCTTCCGGCTGTCCGCCAACCTCTTCCTGATCGCCATCGTCGCCATGCTGGCCTGGACCCTGGTCCGCCACTGGAACACGGACAGTTACCGGGACAACTACCTGTTCCTCATCGTCCTGCCCCTCTTCCTGGTGAGCAAGAACCTGATCCTCAGCGCCGACCATTTCCACACCGGCTGGACCATGGCCCTGGGCCTCTACCGGATGGCCTTCCTGGTGATGCTGGAACGGACCCTGACGCCCTTCATGAAGGGCGCCTTCCAGGTGAGCCTGCTGCGCGATCCCCGGCTGGACATGGCCATCAAGCTCCTCGGCCTGCCCCTGGTGTTCGCCGACCTGATGCCGCCGGCCGTCGCCGCCTGCCTCGCCCTCCTGCTCGCCCTGCTCCTGGTCGTCCGCTTCTTCCTGTGGAAGCCGAATCTCGCCTTCCGGCGCCTGGATATCGGCATCATGTACCTGGGCTATCTGGCCATCGTCACCCAATTGCTCATCGAAGCCGCCGACCGGCTGGCCCATCCGGCCTGGGTGGGCACCCTGACGGTGCATGTGTTCACCTTCGGGGCCATGGGGCTGGTGATCCCGGCCATGCTCATCCGCATTTCCAAGGGCCACACCGGCCGCAAGGTAGTGTTCGAACCGGCGGACAAGGGGGTACTGTGGATCATGGTGGCGGGCTTCGTGGTGCGGAACCTGGCGCCCCAGGCGGCTCCCGGCGCCTACCTGGACTGGATCGCCCTGTCGGCCGCCTGCTGGTTCGCGGCCTTTGCCATCCTGGCCTGGCGCTACATTCCCTTCCTGCTCAGCCCCCGCATCGACGGCAAGGAGCACTAGGGGATCATCCGCCCCGGTGTTTTTCCAGGCAGTCGGGCTGGGCTTCGGCGGCAGGGAAAAGCTCCCGCTCCTCGAAGCGCACATGGGCGGTCAGGCCGTCGGCGAAGGCCAGCAGGGTTTCGGCGGAGGGAGCGGCCAGCTCCTCGACCAGCCGGGCCAGTTCGGCATGGTCGGCCAGGGTGCGCTCCACCAGGGACTGCTGGCCCATCTCGGCCAGGGCCGGCAGGAGCCAGCGCTCCTCCTCCCGGAAATGGGGCTCCAGTTCGGCGGTGAAGCGTTCGCGGACCTTGGCCGCCATGGCGGCGACCTCGGCCTCGCTCCCGGCGGCAGCCCGGCGGGCCCGCAGGGCCAGGGAGAGGGCGGTGTGGTGTTCCCGGGAAAGGTCGCCGAGGCAGTCGAGGCGTTTCATGAATCCGCCCTCAGGGCATCCAGAACTTGGCCTTCTCGGTCACCGTCACGCCCGGATCGGCGCGGTCGCCCACCGTGAAGGTGATGGGGTTGGCGCCGGAGGTTGCCGAGCCGGCATCCGCCTTGACCTGGATGGTCACCGAGGCGGTGGTGGCGGCGGGGATCTCGATGTCCGTGTTCTTTTCCAGCCGGATGCCGTCGATACCGGCCACTTGCACCGAGAAGGTCTTGGCAGTCTCGCTGGCGTTGGTCAGGTGAAGCTGGAAGGTGTTCTCGATGGAGCCGTCCTCCGCCTCCCGGGCCAGGGCAGCCCGATCCCGCAGGATATCCACCTTGAGGGGTATGCGGGTAGCCAGGGACCAGCCGGTGGCGATGGTGATGCCCAGGAAGACTGCCGCGTACATCAGGGTCCGGGGCCGCAGGGCGCGACGCAGGATCTGGCTGCGGGTGAGGTTTTCCTGGACGGCGTTTTCCGTGGAATAGCGCACCAGGCCCCGGGGATAGCCGACCTTGTCCATCACCTGGTCACAGGCGTCGATGCAGGCGGCGCAGCCGATGCACTCGTTCTGGAGGCCGTTGCGGATGTCGATGCCGGTGGGGCAGACCTGGACGCAGGCGCCGCAATCGACGCACTCCCCCAGTCCCATGGCCTTGAAGTCGGCCCCCTTCTTGCGGGTACCGCGGCTTTCCCCGCGCTTGGCGTCGTAGGTGATGATGAGGGTATCCCGGTCGAACATGACCGACTGGAAGCGGGCGTAGGGGCAGATGTATTTGCACATCTGTTCCCGCAGGAAGCCGGCGTTGCCATAGGTGGCGGCGCCGTAGAACAGGACCCAGAAGGTCTCCCACCCGGACAGGGACAGGCTTGCCATCTCGCCCATCAGGTCCCGGATCGGGGTGAAGTAGCCGACGAAGGTGAAGCCCGTCCACAGGCTGAAGGCGATCCAGGCCGAGTGCTTGGCCACCTTGACCCGCAGCTTGTGGAAGGACCAGGGGGCGGCATCCAGCTTCATGCGCTGGGGCCGCTCCCCCTCGATCACCTTCTCCATCCACAGAAAGATTTCCGTATAGACGGTCTGGGGACAGGAATAGCCGCACCATAGCCGCCCGGCCACGGTGGTGAACAGGAAGAGGGCCAGAGCCGCCAGGATGAGGAGAACCGCCAGGTAGATGGTGTCCTGGGGCCACAGCACCAGATCGAAGAGATAGAAGCGCCGGGCGTCGAGGTCGAAGAGCACTGCCTGCCGGCCGTTCCAGGGCAACCAGCACAGGCCGAAGAAGACCGCCTGGGTCAGCCAGACGAAGAACCACCGCCAGGAGGTGAACAGCCCGCTGATGGAGCGGGGATAGACCTTGGCTTCGGACTTGTAGAGGCCTTGGGGCTGGATCTCGATGACTTTCTTGTCGGCGGCGGGCTGGGGCATGGGGTTGGGGCGGCGTTCGGACAGGCGCTGGATGACGGGAGACTTTAAGATGTATAATTTTTATATGTTTATTCTACCGGCGGCCCGTCGGATAATCAACAAACTAGGCAGCTCCTGAAACCTGCAAAGAACCACGACCAGGATGAGACTCAGCACCTTTTCCGACTACAGCCTGCGCGTCCTGATGTACCTGGGCATGGAGCCCGGACGCCTGGCTACCATCGCCGAGATCGCCGAGGCCTACGGCATTTCCGAGGCCCACCTGATGAAGGTGATCCACCAGCTGGGCCGCGCCGGTTTTGTCGAGACGGTACGGGGCAAGGGCGGCGGCGTGCGCCTGGGCTGCCCGCCCCGGAAAATCGTGCTGGGGGAAGTGATCCGCCAGACGGAAAACGATACCGGTCTGGCCGGCTGCTTTTCCGAAACCAAGTCCTGCCGGATCAAGGGCGTCTGCCGGCTCACCGGCATCCTGGATGAGGCCATGCAGGGGCTTTTCCTGGTCCTCGACGGCTATACCCTGGCGGACCTGGTGGAGTCGCCCGAGCCCCTGGCGGAAGCCGTCAATTTCCCGACCTGCCGGCGGCCTGCCTAGGCCGATGCTTCAATCCCGCACGGAATTCCTGCCGGTTCGCGGCCTCAAGTTTCATGTCCGGCGCTGGGGCGATCCCGCTGCCCCCACCCTTTTCCTGCTCCACGGCTGGATGGATGTTTCGGCCTCCTTCCAGTTCACCGTCGATGCCCTGGCCCGGGACTGGAATATCGTCGCCCCGGACTGGCGGGGCTTCGGCCCCTCGGAATGGCTGGGCCGCCCCTACATCTTCGCCGAACATCTGGGGGACCTGGAGGCCATCCTCGACCACTACGCTGCCGACGAGCCCGTCCGCCTGGTGGGCCATAGCATGGGGGGCATCCTGGCCTGCCTCTACGCCGGCATCCGGCCGGAGCGGGTGGAGAAGGTGGTGACGCTCGAAGGCTTCGGCATCGCCCCCAATCCGCCTGCCATGGCGCCGGAGCGCTACCGCAAATGGCTGGACAGCCTGCAAGCCCCGCCCCGCATGCACGTCTATGCCGACCGGGCAGCCTTCGCCCGCCGGCTGCAGCACGACGACCGCTTCCTCACCCCGGAACGGGCGGCTTTCCTGGCCGAGCACCTGGCCCGGGAAACGGAGGGCGGCGTGGTCTGGAACGGCGACCCCTGGCACAAGGCGCCGGGGCCCTACCTGTTCCGGCTGGAGGAGTCCATGGCCGTGTGGCGCCAGGCGACTGCACCGGCACTGTGGGTGGTAGGCCGGGATTCCTGGCTGGTGCGGGAATTCGCCACCCGCCCCGGGGACTGGGAGGCCCGGCGGGCCTGCTTCGCCCAGGCGGAGGAGCACTGGATCGACGACGCCGGCCACATGCTCCACCACGATCAGCCGGAAGCAGTGGCCCGGCTGGTGGAGGAATTCCTGCTCAGGACTTGAGCAGTTCCTCCCGGGAGCCAAGCCAGCGCTTCAAATGCCGCTCGGCCCGCTCCGGCGCTTCGTCCAGGAGTTTTTCCGCCATGCCCCGGGCGGCTTCCACCAGATCCGCATCCCGCTCCAGGTCGGCGTAGCGCAGGAGCGGCACACCGCTCTGGCGGCTGCCGACGAACTCGCCGGGGCCGCGCAACTGCAAATCCTGGCGGGCGATCTCGAAGCCGTCGGTATTCTCGAAAATGATCTTGAGGCGCTGCCGGGCAGTCTCCGACAGGGGCTGGGCGTAGAGCAGGACGCAGGTCGATTCGTGGCTGCCCCGCCCCACCCGGCCCCGCAGCTGGTGCAGTTGCGAGAGGCCGAAGCGTTCGGCGTGCTCGATGACCATGAGGCTGGCGTTGGGCACATCCACCCCCACCTCGATCACCGTGGTCGCCACCAGCACGTCGATGTCGCCGGCAGCGAAGGCGGCCATGGTGGCCTGCTTCTCGTCGGCCTTGAGGCGCCCATGGACCAGGCCGACCCGCAGGTCCGGCAGGTCGGCGGAGAGGTGCTCGAAGGTGTCCTGGGCGGTCTGGAGCTGGAGGGCTTCCGATTCCTCGATCAGGGGGCACACCCAGTAGGCCTGCCGGCCTTCTTCCACGTGCTTGGCCACGAAGCCCACCACGTCGTCCCGGCGGGCGTCGGACACCAGCCGGGTGCGGATGGGAGTACGCCCCGGCGGCAGCTCGTCCAGGACGGTGACGTCCAGGTCGGCGTAGTAGCTCATGGCCAAGGTCCGCGGAATAGGGGTAGCGGACATCATGAGTTGGTGGGGATTGGCGCCCTTCTTCCGTAAGGCGAGGCGCTGCTGAACGCCGAAGCGGTGCTGCTCGTCCACGATGGCCAGGCCCAGCTTGGCGAAATCCACCGTCTCCTGGATGAGGGCATGGGTGCCGACCACCAGGTTGGCCTCCGCCGCCACCCTGGCCTGCTGCTCCCGCTTGGCCGCCGCCTTGAGGCTGCCCGACAGCCACGCGACGGAAACCCCCAGGGGCTCCAGCCAGGCCTTGAGCTTGATGAAATGCTGCTCGGCAAGGATTTCGGTGGGGGCCATGAAGGCCGCCTGCCAGCCGGCCTCGATGGCTTGGCAGGCGGCCAGGGCGGCGACGATGGTCTTGCCGCTGCCCACATCCCCCTGCAGGAGGCGCTGCATGGGATAGGGCTTGGCCAGGTCGGCCGCGATTTCCTCCACCGCCCGGCGCTGGGCACCGGTGAGGCCGAAGGGCAGACCGGCCAGGAGCTTGGCCGCCAAGGCGCCCCGGGCCTTCAACTCCGGCGCCCCCTGTTCCCGCCGGGCCCGGTAGGCCCGCCGCAGGGACAACTGCTGGGCCAGTACCTCGTCGAACTTGACCCGGCGCCAGGCCGGATGGGTGCCCTCCTGGAGGGCATGGACCGAGGTCCCCGGTGGCGGCGCATGGAGGAAGCGCAGGGCGGCGGCAAAGGCCGGCAGTCGGAGCCGGGCGAGCATCCCCTCTTCCAGGGTGTCGTCCAGCTCCGCCTCGGCCAGGGCACGGGAAATGAGTTTCCGGAGGGCCGACGGGGCCAGCCCGGCGGTGGTGGGATAGATGGGGGTCAGCCCCTTGGGGAGGGGCTCGCCCTCCTCCACCACCCGGAAGCGGGGATGGACCATCTCGGCGCCGAAGAAGCCGCCCCGGACCTCCCCGAAGACCCGCACCCGGGCGCCTTCGGAGAGCATGGACTTCTGATTCGGGTAGAAACTGAAGAAGCGCAGCCAGACCTCGTCGCCGGAGGACGCATCCCGAGCCCGCACCACCATCTGGCGGCGGGGCCGGAACTGCACTTCGTTGGAGACGACCACCAGCTCCAGTTGCACCGGCTCGCCCCAGGGGGCTTCCCCGGCCGGGGTGATGCGGGTCTCGTCCTCGTAGCGCAGGGGCAGATGGATGAGGAGGTCATCCTCCGTGACGAGGCCGAGCTTGGCGAGCTTCTTCTGAAGCGCCTCGGAAGCCCGGATGGGAGCGGTCGTCCCCGCTGAAATCATGCGCCGATATGCATGACCGCGTCGGCCTCCACCAGGGCGCCTCGGGGCAGTTCCTTGACGCCGACGGCGGCCCGGGCAGGGAAGGGCTCGCTGAAGTACTTGGCCATGGTCTCATTGACCTTGGCGAAATTGGCGAGATCAGTGAGGAAGACGTTGAGCTTGACCACGTCGGCCAGGGACCCGCCGGCCGCCTCGGCCACCGCCTTGAGGTTCTCGAACACCCGCACGATCTGGGCGTCGATGCCATCCACCAGCTGCATGGAGGCCGGATCCAGGCCGATCTGGCCGGACATGTAGACCGTGTCGCCCACCTTGACGGCCTGGGAGTAGGTGCCGATGGCGGCGGGGGCGTTCGGGGTGGAAATGATCGTTTTGCTCATGGCGTTGTCCCATAAAATGACGGAAATCTGAACCCGGAATGTTAAATGACCACCCCCGCCATCACCAACCTGGAAAAGCTTCTGAACGGCCCCCGCGATGGCGCCTTGCTGCGCTATTCCCTGGGCAACGAATATTTGAAGTTGGGGGAGGCAGGCAAGGCAGCGGAGTATTTCCAGCAGACCACCGACAAGGACCCCGGGTTCTCGGCCGCCTGGAAGCTGCTGGGCAAGGCCCTGGTTGCCGCCGACCGCCCCGCGGAGGCCCTGGCGGCCTACGAGCGGGGCATCGAAGTCGCTACGACAAAGGGCGACGTCCAGGCCGCGAAGGAAATGACCGTCTTCGCCAAGCGGCTACGCCGGCAGCTGGAAGAATAGGGTCCTTTAAGGGCCGCTTCTAGCGCCCGCCCTTGGGCGGAATCAGCACGCCCTCAATACCCAGAACCTTCATCTTCTCCCGGGCGGCGGCCGCTTCCTCGCGGGTCTTGAAGGGGCCGGCCTGGACCCGGGCCTCCAGAGTGGAGGGGATACCGTTCAGGGTCAGCTTGGCGTGGAGTTCCTCGGCCCGCTCGACGCTGGTGAAGACGCCAGCCTGGACCGCGTAACCGGCGAACAGCCGCAGGGGGGCGGGGGCCTGGTGGACCGGCGCCACCGCTTCAGGCGGCCGGGGGGCTGGCGGCTTGGGTTCCGGCGCAGGCTTGGGCTCGGCCGGTTGCCGGATCACGGGAGCCGGGGCGACTTCCGGCTGGGGGGCCGGCATGGCTGGCCTGGCTGCCGGCGGCTGCTGGACCGGCGGAACAGGCTTTGCCGCCTGAGGCAGAACAGGCGCGGCAGGGGCCACGCGGGGCTGGGCCGGCACCGGAGGAGCCGCAGGTTTGGCCGGAACGTTCATTTCGGGCTTGGGCGCCGGAGCAGGCGGCTGGGGCTGCACTTCCGGCTTGGGCGGCAATTCAGGCTTGGGAGGCGGCTCGGCCGGCTTCTCGGGAGCGGCCTCCGGCTTGGGCGGCTCGGGCAGGGACTCGGTCGGCTTCACCGGCTGGGTCACTTCCTTCTTGGGCGGCACGGGCACCGGCTTGGTGAAGGTGGGCGGCTCCGGCTCCTCGGAAGTGGAGAGGTAGTCGAAGAAGGCCAGCACGCCGAGCAACACGGCCACCAGCACGCCGGCCACCGCCAGTCGCTTCACGAGCGTGTTGCGCAATTCCCCTGCGGCTTCGGGGTTGTCCGAAGCATTATTCTTGTCAGCCATGCCCGCCCTCAGTTGTTTTGACTTTTTACCAGGGCCACCACCAGTTCGGCCTCCGCGCGGGCTATGCCGCAGCGTTCGGCGATCGTGGCCGGGTCGTGCCCCAGTTGCGCCATCTGCATCGCATCATTGTAAAGGGGAGAAACAGTCTGGGCAGCCCGCATGTGGCCCACTTCCTGCCACATCTCGTCCCGCAGGGCCGCCACTTCCCCCCTCAAAGCATCCACCTCTTCCCGCAGCTGGGCCAGTTCGTTCTCGATGCCCTGCATGAAGGTTTCCTGGGCCAGGCGGGATTGGGTCGCCCGCCAGTCGGGCGCCGGATCCGTCTCCTGTCCCCCCTGGACCGACGGTTCCGCCGGCGCGGCCGGCGGCTGCGTCTCCGGCTTGGCCGGCTGGCTGCGCAGGCGCCGCATGCGCCAAACCATCACGAACATGTAGAGGGCAAGGAGGACGATGAGGCACAGCAGGGCCTCACGCCACCCGATTACGATACCGCCCAGCTCAATGTTCAATCAGTTTTCCATTCCCGGATCGGGATGTCAGAAGCCCTGGGAATACTGAACCCCGAGGACGTGGCCGCTGTCGCTGTACTTGCCGCGCAGGGTCGAGGTATTGCCGCCGCCGAAATCCCTGACCTGGTTGATTTTCGGGTCCCGCAGATAGAGATAGGCATAGCCGAAGTCCACGGCCGCATCCTTGGTCGGCTTCCACTGTCCGCCGGCAGACAGCCAGATTCGGTCGTTGTCCGGAACCCGGGCGGAGCGGTCGCTGTCAGTGGTCGGCGTCCGGTCGTAGGCAATGCCGAACTTGGCCTTCCAGGCGTCATTGACCTTGTAGGCCGCACCCCAGGCAAAGCGCCAGGAGTCCTTGTAGCCGAAGGTCTCGGTACCCAACGGGCCGCCGGTGCTGCGATTCATTACATTAAGCCGGCCGACCGTGCTCCAGTTGGTGTAGGAGAGATCGCCCATGGCTTCCCAGCGGTCGGAAACCTGCTGCCAGACGGACAGGATGAAGGTATCGGGGAGCTTGAGCTTGGCGGATGCGGGAATGGAAGCCGCACCGACGTTCTGGGTACCTTCCAGCTTGTATTCGATGGCAGAGCGGTAGGAAACCCCGACCCGCATGGCGGGGGACAGGGTGAACAGGGCGCCGGCGTTCCAGCCCCAGGCCGAATCATCGCCCTTCAGGCGGGAGAAAACATCGACCCCGGGGGCCACAGCCCGCATGTTGGTCATTTCGGCATCGATCTTCTGGTAATTGAGACCGAATCCCAGGGAAACCTTGTCGCTTACCTTGTAAGCGACGGAAGGATTGACGTTAACGGTGGTGATCTCGGCCTTCAGGGACTGATAGCGGCCGACCCAGTTATTGTCGTCATACTTGGTGGATAGGCCGAAGGGCGACGAGATGCCGAGGCCGACGGTCCATTCCGGCGCCACTTGCCAGGACAGGTATCCATTGGGAACCGCATTCCAGGAGCCGGCATCGCCGCCGTTGCCGCCGGTGGGCGTGGTCAACTGGGCAAAACCGGTACCGCTGGAGCCCTGGTTGTTGAACTTGAATACCGGCCGCACCGCGGACACCCCCAACGAAACCTGCGTCCCGGACAGCTGGGTCATGCCGGCCGGGTTGTAGAAGATGGTGCTGGCGTTGTCGGCCACGGCAGCGGAACCGGCATAGGAAACTCCGATACCGCTGGCATTTTGTTCCCAAAGCTGAAAGGCGGCGGCAGAGGCAGATCCTGCGAAAGCTCCCAGCAGCAGGGCGGGCAGGAGGCGCATCGTCGTCTTGGGCATCGGATTTCTCCAGAATAGCGGGCTGTAGGTATTTAACCGGCGGATTTTACGCATTTTCCGGCGGCACGTCGCGTTTTCGCCCCGTGGAATCGATGGCGACGTAGGTTAGTTGCGCTTCCGTCACTTTTACGGTCACCGGATTGGTGTAGTTGCGTTCGGCATACACCTCGACATTGACGGTGATCGAGGTGCGGCCGATCTTGACGATTTCGGCAAAGAAACTAACCACGTCGCCCACCGACACCGGCTGCTTGAACAGGAAGGAATTCACCGACACCGTGGCCACCCGTCCCCGGGCGCGGCGCATGGCGGGAATCGCCCCGGCCACGTCCACCTGGGCCATGACCCAGCCGCCGAAGACGTCGCCGTTCTGGTTCACATCGTGGGGCATGGGCATGACCCGCAGGGTCGGCGACCGCTCGGGAAGCCGGACCATTTCTTCTGACATGTTTCATCTCCCTTGTTTACGGCAGGATTTTCGCGGAAGAACGGAAGTTTTCATATACTGCCTTACCCCCCAAGTACGGAAGTCCCCGAAATGCGCCGCGCCACAGCCCTCCCCAAGCCTCCTGCCGCCCCTCCCTTGAAGGCAACCCACGCGTGGCTCACCATCCGTACCCTGTTCCCTTACCTGTGGAATTACCGCCTGCGGGTACTGCTGGCCATGGGCTGCCTGGTGGGGGCCAAGGTCGCCAACGTAGCCGTGCCGGTGGTGTTCAAGCACATGATCGATGGACTGTCCGGCCCCCAACAGGCCCTGGCCCTGCCGGTTCTCCTGCTGCTCCTGTACGGCGCCCTGCGCTTTTCCACCTCGCTGTTCACCGAACTCCGCGAGATTTTCTTCGCCCGGGTTACCCAGCAGGCGGTGCGGCACATCGCCCTCCAGGTATTCCGCCACCTTCATTCCCTGTCCCTGCGCTTCCACCTGGAGCGGCAGACGGGGGGCGTTTCCCGGGACATCGAACGGGGCAGCCGCTCCATCTCCAGCCTGATCAGCTATTCCCTCTATTCCATCTTGCCGACCCTGGTGGAGATATCCCTGGTCCTGGGCATCCTGTTCATCCAGTACGACGCCGGCTTCGTCGTCATCACGGCGATTTCCCTCACCGCTTACATCATCTTCACGGTCAAGGTGAGCAACTGGCGCATCGACATCCGCCGCGCGGTGAACGAGAACGACTCGGCAGCTAATACCCGGGCCATCGACAGCCTGATCAACTACGAGACGGTGAAGTATTTCAACAACGAGGAATACGAATCCCAGCGCTACAACGAGCAGATGAAGAAGTGGGAGGACGCCGCCACCCGCAGCCAGTTGAGCCTCACCTTCCTCAACCTGGGCCAGCAGGCCATCATCGCCCTCGGGGTTACCGCCATGATGTGGCGGGCGGCCTCCGGCGTGGTGGAGGGGCGCATGAGCATCGGCGACCTGGTGCTGGTGAATGCCTTCCTCATCCAGCTCTACATTCCCCTCAATTTCCTTGGCGTGGTGTATCGGGAAATTCGCCAGGCCCTGACCGACATCGAGCGCATGTTCAATCTTCTGGCAGAACACCGGGAAGTGGCGGACGCGCCCGATGCCCGGGACCTGCCGGACGGTCCGCTACGGGTTGATTTCGAGGATGTGCGCTTCGCCTATGAGGCCGACCGGACCATCCTGCACGGCATCGATTTCAGCATCGGACCCGGCAAGACGGTGGCGGTCGTGGGCCATTCCGGCGCCGGCAAATCGACGTTGTCCCGGCTGCTCTATCGTTTCTACGACGTGACCAACGGAACCATCAGGATCAACGGCCATGACCTCCGCCAACTGCGGCAGGCCAGCCTGCGCGCCGCCATCGGCATCGTTCCCCAGGACACGGTGCTATTCAACGACTCGATTTTGTACAATATCCAGTATGGTCGCCCGGACGCCAGCCGGGAGGAGGTGATCTCCGCTGCCCGGGCCGCCCAGCTCCACGACTTCATCGAGTCCCTGCCGCAGAAGTACGACAGCAAGGTGGGTGAGCGGGGCCTGAAACTGTCGGGAGGGGAAAAGCAGCGGGTTGCCATCGCCCGCACCCTCCTGAAGAATCCGCCCATCCTCATTTTCGATGAGGCCACCTCGGCGCTGGATTCCCAGACGGAGAAAGCGATCCAGGCGCAGCTCGAGCAGGCCGCCCGAGGCCGTACCACCCTTATCATCGCGCACCGCCTGTCGACGGTGATGAACGCCGACGAGATCCTGGTCATGCGGGAGGGGCGCATCGTCGAGCGCGGCCCCCATGGTGCGCTGCTCGAGGCCGGCGGCTCCTATGCCCAGATGTGGGCCCTGCAGCAGCAGGAGGAAAGCGCGCCGGCCGCCCTCCCCTAGGAGCTCACCTCGATGCGCTCGCCCCCCTCTGAATTCCCCGCGAGATTGTCTGCGCTCGCCATGGTACGATTGATGGAAATAACAAACGGGTACGGTGGGGACGCTTCAGATTTGCGGGTCCTTGCCAATAACGAACAAGACAATTTGGCGACGGAGATGGCATCTGTCATCACACGCCCCAGGCTTCGGTAAGAATCCCATGCACTCGCCCATGCCGCCGTTGCGCGTCCTAGCTGTCGACGACAATCGCACCAACCTGCATATCCTGCAGGTCTTTCTCAAGAAACTCGGCCACACCGTCATTTCTGCTGAAAACGGCGTGGATGCCGTCGCGCAGTTCAAAAAGGAACTGCCGGACATCGTCCTCCTGGACATCATGATGCCCTTGATGGACGGCTTCGAGGCCGCCCGCCGCATCAAGGCCATGACCGTCGACCGCTGGGTGCCCATCATTTTCCTGTCGGCGCTCAATCGGGACGAGAACCTCGTCGAGGGCTTGGAGGCCGGCGGCGACGATTACCTCACCAAGCCGGTCAATTTCATCGTCCTCGAAGCCAAGATGCGCTCCATGCAGCGCTCCCTCATGCTGCAGCAGCATGCCTTCGAGGCATACAAACGGCTGCAGGTCATCTCCGATGCGGTACTGGAGTCCATCATCACGACCGACTCCAGCGGAATTATCCAGGCCTGCAACGAATCCACCGAGATGATTTTCGGCTGGACACCGCGGGAACTGATGGGGCGCAACGTCAGCGTCTTGATGCCCGAGCCTTATCGGAGCGAGCACGACGACCATATCCGCGCCTACGTGATGGGCGGCCCGCCGCAAATCATCGGATCGGAGCGCGAAGTGACTGTGCTCCACAAGAACGGCACTACTTTTCCGGCCACCCTGGGGGTCACCGAAGTCCGGATGGATGGCAAGCGCATGTTCATCGGCGTCATCCGGGACATTTCCGAACAGAAACGAGCCGAGCAGCAACTGCGGGAGAACGCCGCCGAACTGCAGGCCTATTACGAACAAACCCAGGGTGAGCAGCAACTCGCCAAGCGGTTGCTCGACAAGCAGTTGCACCGGCGTGGACTTCAGGATCCCCGCCTCCACTACGAGGTCATTCCGGCCCAGAACTTCAGTGGCGACGTGGTGGCTGCCCTGCGATCGGAAAATGGCAGGCTGTATGCACTTCTCGCCGACGCCACGGGCCATGGATTGGCTGCCTCCATCAGCGTCCTGCCGGTCCTCGCCATCTTCTATCGCATGGCCGGCCTGGACCACTCGGTCAGGGAGATCGTGCTGGAATTCAACCAGCAGCTGAAGGAATCCATGCCGATTGGACGTTTCGTGGCCGCGACCCTCGTCTGTCTAGACGAAGAAGCCAAGAAAGGCGAGATTTGGGTTGGCGGCACCCCCGAGGCCTTCTTGGTGGACCGCTGGGGCCGGAAAGCCCTGAATTTCCCGTCGACCCAATTGCCCCTGGGCATCCTGGACAATGACGAGATCGATCCCAATCCGACGGAGTTCGGCTGGGAGCCGGAAAGCCAGCTCGTACTGTGTTCCGATGGGCTTCTGGAGGCCGAAAACTGCGAACGGCAGCCCTTCGGGCCTGCCGGATTGGCCGCAGCCCTTGCCAACACCGCCCCCAACGAACGCTTCACCGCGATCGAAGCGGCCCTCGGACGGCACCTGGGCGAAGAACTCGCCTCCGACGATATTTCCATCATGCTGGTGGACTGCCCCTGAGCCCAACCCACCGGTCTACGGCTCGGACCAATAAAAAAACCGGGCCGAAGCCCGGTTTTTTTATTTAACAGCCGCTGAGATCAGGACTCGGCGACTTCGGTGGCTTCTTCCACAGCCTCGGTGGGCTCCGGACGATCGACCAGCTCGACGAAAGCCATCGGAGCATTGTCGCCGACGCGGAAACCGCACTTCAGGATGCGCAGGTAGCCGCCCGGACGGGTGGCGTAGCGCGGCCCGATTTCGGCGAACAGCTTGACCACGACGTCGCGGTCGCGCAGGCGGTCGAAAGCCAGGCGCTTGTTGGCCAGGGTCGGGTTCTTGCCGAGGGTGATGATCGGCTCGACCACACGGCGCAGTTCCTTGGCCTTGGGCAGGGTGGTCTTGATCGCTTCGTGCTTGAGCAGGGAAACGGTCATGTTGCGCAGCATCGCCAGGCGATGGCTGCTGGTACGGTTGAGCTTGCGAAGTCCCAAACGGTGACGCATGGTTAATCCTTTCTATATTCTGCAGGCGTCCCTTGACTGCCGCGGCCGGAAAAAGGCTTACGCCTTTTCCAGACCGGCGGGCGGCCAGTTTTCCAGTTTCATGCCGAGGGTCAAACCACGGGCGGCCAGCACTTCCTTGATTTCGTTGAGCGACTTGCGACCCAGGTTGGGGGTCTTCAGAAGCTCGTTCTCGGTGCGCTGGATGAGGTCGCCGATGTAGTAGATGTTCTCGGCCTTGAGGCAGTTGGCCGAGCGCACCGTGAGCTCGAGGTCGTCGACCGGCTGCAGCAGGATCGGGTCGACCTGCGGCTGGGCGCTCTCGACGCGCTCCTCGCTCGTGGACTGCAGCGACGCGAATACCGACAGCTGGTCCACCAGGACCGAGGCGGAATAGCGCACCGCTTCCTCCGGTTCGATCACGCCGTTGGTCTCGATGTCGATCACGAGGCGGTCCAAGTCCGTGCGCTGTTCCACGCGCGCGCTCTCCACCTGGTAGCTCACGCGGCGCACCGGCGAGAACGAGGCGTCGAGCAGGATCGAGCCGATGGAGCGCGAGTCGTCCTGGCGGCGCGAGGTGGCGGGCACGTAGCCGCGGCCCTTCTCGATCTTGATCGTCATGTCGATCTTGCCGCCCTGGGTGAGGTGCGCGATCACGTGGTCGGGGTTGATGATCTCGACGTCGTGCGTCTGCTCGATGTCGGCCGCCGTCACCGGCCCGGCCGCCG
>JBLNBI010000468.1:0-9593 GCA_050259815.1 Actinomycetota bacterium
ATCGGGGACGGCTGCGCAGTGGTCTTGGGCGAGCCGGCGTCAGGAAAGTCCATGCTGGCGGCGGTGTTGGCTAAGCGCGGACATGCCGTGTTGAGCGATGACATGGTCGTGTTCGATGGCGAGAATCGGCTGTTGCCGGGCGTCCCTTGCATCAAACTTTGGAGTGATGCGATAGGCAAACTCGGAATAGACGTCAGTACATTGCAGCGCACCCGTCCCTGCCTGGAGAAGTTCTACTGGCCGGTGAAAAGTTCGCTTCGGGATGGGCCGTTACCGGCGCACTCGGTCTACCTGTTGCGGACGTCCGGTAAAGATTGTCTCTATCTGGACAATATCCACGGAATGGAACGTTTTGCTTGCCTGCTTGAGTATGTTTACAGGCAGAGCTATCTCGAAGCCACGGGAGCCCGATCCAGCTATCTGCGTCAGTGCGCCAGCCTTGCGGGAAGCGTGAAAATGAAATTCCTGTATCGAAAAAAATTCTTGCCGAGCGCAGAGGAAATGGCGGATCTGATTCTTGCGGACGCGGAAGGACGGGCGTAAATGAGCATCTATTGGCTGGCTTCCTATCCCAAGTCAGGCAATACCTGGTTCATTTCCTTTTTGAAAAACTATTTGAGAAATGAAACGGCGCCCCTGAGTCTTCGCGAAACCGGCTTGGACTATATCGCCAGCTCCAGGGCCTGGATAGACGAAGTGCTGGGTTTTGGCAGCGGGGAATTGAGCGAAGAGGAGATATTGCGGCTGAGACCCGCGGTGTACCGTTGGGCCGGAATGTCGAAGGACACGACTTACCATAAGGTGCATGATGCCTACATCACGTTGCCTTCGGGCGAGCCGCTGTTCCCTCTGGAAGGCATGCTGGGAGCGGTCTATATCCTCAGGAATCCGCTCGACGTCGCGGTTTCCTACTCCCATTATTACCATTGCAGCCTGGATAAGGCGATTGAGGACATGGGCCGGAACCTGAGCATGTCGCCCTCGAATAACGCGAGGATGAACAGCCAGGTCCGCCAGCGACTGCTGACCTGGTCGCAGCATGTCGGGAGTTGGTCGGATGCGCCCGGTATGCGGGTGGAGGTGGTCCGTTACGAGGACATGAAGAATTCGCCCATGCAAACCTTCTCCCGCGCGGTGCGCTTCCTTGGCTTTCCCGACGATGACGAGCGTCTGGCGCGCGCCATACGGCACAGCGGGTTCGATGAACTGAAGGCGCAGGAGGCCGAAGCGGGCTTTCCCGGACTGCTTCCGGGTGTGCAATGTTTCTTCCGCAAGGGCGTCATCGGCGACTGGAAGAACGTGTTAAGCAATGCGCAAGTAGAAAAGATCATCGCCGACCACGGTGATGTCATGCAGCGTTTCGGTTATCTCGATGGACAGGGGAGGCTGGTGGATTTCGATGAGTGAAACGATATTCAAGACGCTGCCGGGTTCGCCCACAGTGCAGAGGCAATTGCTGGCTCAGATCAAGGCCAGGGAGGCAGGGCAGCCCGGTAACCTTCAATTGCTGTGGCGCATTGCCCAGGCGCATCGCGCACTGGGCGAGCTTGGCCAGGCGCTGCAATACTATCGTGCGGTGCTGCAGGCCGATCCCGGATATGACGAGGCGCGTTATTTCATCGAGTTGCTGAGCGGGGAAACTACGGGGGCGCTGCTCAATTCCTGCCGGTCCCTTGCGCCGCCCTATTTGCGTTTCAATGATTTCCTCGATGGAGCGGAACGCCAAGCGCTGTGGCAGGCAACTGAAGAACTCCTGCCCACCTTGCACGAGTCCGCCGTGGAGGAATACGGAACGGTGGGTCTGAACAAGGAAACACGCCGTTCGCACTCAAGTCATGCCAGCCCGCGCATACGCGAGATTTTCCACCAACGCGCAGCGGAGTGGGTCGAGCGGCATGGCATCATCGGCAAGCTTGGGATACCCCACCTGGATTCCATCCGAAAATTGCAAATCAGCCTGATCGCCTATGGCGACGGCGATTATTTCAAGGCGCACCGAGATACGGGTACGACCTCAAGCAACCACAGGCGGGAACTGACTTTCGTCTATCATTTTTTCAGGGAGCCTCGGCGGTTCGAAGGCGGGGAATTGTATCTGTACGATGCGGGGCTGAAGGATGAAGAAGCCGATGCGGTCAACGGCTGCACCTGTTTCGAACCGGTCAACAACAGCATCGTGTTTTTCCCGAGCCGCGCCTTGCACGAAGTGCGCCCGGTACGCTGCACGTCCACCGACCCGCTCGACGGCCGTTTCGCCATCGCGGGCTGGGCCTTGCGCCCGGAAGACACAGACGGGTAGCGCGGAAGTCACCGTTCGAGATCGTCGCGGCAACGGACATTCGGGCCGTGGCGATCCACGTAGTGCAGGAACACCTGCGAACAGGGACCATAGGTATTTTTTTCGCGCCAGTGGATTAAGTCGCCGCCCCTGAAAAGCAGCGCATCGCCGGGACGCAGCAGGAAGGAATGGTGCGCCCCGGTCTTGTCTTTCACCCAGATGGGCCAGATTTGCCCTTCGTAGCCCAGGGCCAGGGTGGCGGAGATTTCGCAGGCAGCCCGGTCGAGGTGCGGCTTCAGTTCGTTGCCAAGCTCATAGCGGCGCGCATAGCTGTAGGTCTTGTACAGTTCGTAGCCAGAGAGGGCCTCGATTTTTGGCAACAGGCGTTCGAGC
This sequence comes from Actinomycetota bacterium, assembly GCA_050259815.1. GTDB lineage: Bacteria > Pseudomonadota > Gammaproteobacteria > Burkholderiales > Rhodocyclaceae > JAGTRP01. The sequence continues at coordinate 2,672 of JBLNBI010000468.1, forward strand.
AGCTTCTCGAACAGGATTTCCTTGTAGAAGCTGGTGGAACCCGGTACCTGGGTATCGTTACGGTCGCCCCTGCCCGCTTCGAGCAACTTGCCGAAAAAGCGGTAGCAATCTGCTGTATCCGTCAGTCCTGGGACAAACAGGTAACCATCTTGCCGGAATGTGCTCATATGCAGGCTGCTCCCTCATTCTGTCGCGGTCGTGCCATGATATCCGTTCGCGACAGGCCGTTGGGGGCTAATGCACGGTGCATACCATGCACGGATCAAAGGACCGCACCACATGCTGCACCGTCGGCGGGGCGCCCTCGCCGGCGGGGATGCCCACCAGAGCCAGCTCCAGCGCCCCCGGCTGACCTTCCCCGTCCCGGGGCGAGAAATTCCAGGTGGTCGGGGCGACGATCTGGTAGCGCTCGATGCGCCCGCGCTTGACGCTGAACCAGTGCCCGAGGCTTCCCCGGGCGGCTTCCACCAGCCCCACGCCCTGGGCTTCGTCCGGCAGGGTGGCTTCCGCACAGAAGGGCTCCCCGGGCACGATGGCCTTGATCCACTCTTCCATCCGGGGCAGGACCCGGACCACTTCCAGCATCCGAGCCACCATGCGGGCGGTGACGCTGCCGCCGTGGCGGGCAACGTAATCCCGTGCCAGCCCCTGGCCATCCACCACCTGCCGGGCCAGGGCGCCCACTTCCACCACCTGGCCGCCGTAGCGGGGCGCCTTGCACCAGGTGTAGGCGTCGGCCTTGTCCGCGTCGACCACGGTGCGTCCGGCCGATGGTGCCAGGGGGCCGTTGTCCGCCAGCCAGGCAAAGCGGCTGTCCTCGGTAACTTGTGTCGGGTCGAGGCCATCGACAACCTGTCCCGGCTGCCAGAGGCCTCTCGCGAAGGCGTCGTAGGCGCCGTAGGAGAGGAAACAGTCGGTGGCCCGCCCCACCTGTTCCAGCCCCAGATCGTAGGCGGCGGCCAGGAAGGCGGGGAAGTCCCCCGGCCGTCCGCCGGCCCAGGCCCGCAGGGCGGCCTCCGACTCCAACCCGGCGAAGGCTTCCAGGCTGCCGCCCAGCAGGGTGCCTTCCAGGAAGGCGCGGAACTGGCGCAGCAGGGCCAGCATGCGGATACGCTCGGCCTCACTGATGGCCCGGGTGCTGCCCCCCGGCTGCAGGGAAAGGGTATGGGGCCACTTGCCGGCCAGGAAGCCCATCAGGTGCAGGAAGGCCGAGCGGGCCGGCAGCACCTCGGCGTTGGCCTTGCCCTTGCCGGCCGCGAAGCGCTCCGCCAGGGCCGGATGCCAGGACCGCCCGGCATAGGCGCTGCGGGCGAAGTCCGGCATGAAGAAAAGGTAGAAATGGGTGAGGTGGTCCGCCAGGTTCTCGGTGGCCTGGATGAGGTTCTGGGCGAGCCGCCCGTTGGGGGTGGGCTTGATCCCGGCGGCGTCGGCCAGGGCCGCGGCGGCGGCCGCCGACTGGGACACCGAGCAGATGCCGCAGATGCGGGGCACCACCACCAGGGCGTCCTCGGGGGCGCGGCCGACGAGAATCTGCTCGAAGCCCCGGAACAGGGGCGAATTCACCCGGGCGGCAGCAACCCGGCCGTCTTCCACGTCCAGGCTGACTTCCAGGTCCCCTTCGACCCGGTTGAAGGGGCCTACGACAATTCGCTTCATTTCAATCCGGTTTTCTTGATGGCCGGGCGCACCACCGGGTGGTCCGCCACGGCGTTTTCCCGCACCCGCTTGGGGGTGGCCGACTTGGACAGGGCCGCCAGGGCCACGAACCAGGCCTTGGGCATGTCCGTGGGCAGGCCAATGGGGATGCCCGCCACCTTAGGGGTTTCCAGGAAGGGATGGCCGGGCTGCTCGAAGCCGGGCTCGGTGCAGGAAATGCACGGGAAGCCGCCCCGGGCGCAGGAGCCATGGCCGTTCCAGGTGCGGACATTGCAGTCGGCGTGGGCCTGGGTGCCCTTGCAGCCCATGTTTTCCATCATGCACCCCAGGTCCGAGGGCTTGTGGGCGCTGGCCTTGAATTCGTAATACTCGTTCCTCGGGCAACCGTGGTGCACCAGCTGGTCGGCGTAGAGGAGCGGCCGTTGCAGGCTGTCCAGGTCGGCCGGGGCGAAGCCGGTGAGGGCGAGCTTCTCCAGGCTGTCCACCACCCAGCCCGGATGGACCGGGCAGCCGGCGATATTGACCACCGGCAGGCCGGCGCCGGAACGGTAGTCAGTGCCCAGAAGGCCGCCCCGCTCGTCGTTCTCGTACTGGAGGCCGCAGGCTTCCAGGGGATTCTCCCGGGTCGCTGCGGAAAAACCGCCGTAGGCGGAACAGGAGCCGATGGCGAACACCCACCGGGCGCGGGCCGCCAGGCGCTCCACCCACTCGGTGAGCGGGCGGCCACTGCCGGCCAGGAAATGGAACTTGCCGGTGCCCCGGGGGCCACGCAGCATGGCGCCCTCGATGCAGAGGACGTCGAATTCCAGCCGCCCCTCGGCGGCGTCCTCCAGCATGCCCAGGGCGTCGGTATCCCCCTCCAGGGAGAGGCCCGGGTGCCAGACGAACTCGATCCCCGCGTCTTTCAGTTCGTCGAACAGGGGCCGGGGTTCGGCGCACAGGAGAGATTGGGTGCAGCCGCCGCAGCCGCCGCTTTGCAGCCACAAGACCTTCAACATCACGCCTGCTCCAGTCCGTAGCGCACCAGCTTGCTCCGCAGCCCGACCCGGGACAGCCCCAGTTCCCGGGCTGCCTTCGACTTGTTCCAGCGCTGGCGGATCATGGCTTCCTTCAAGACCTGCATTTCCAGCTGCTCCATGCGTTCCTTGAGGCCGCCGGACAGGGTGGCGAGCCAGGCCAGTTCCTCCGCCTGGACATCCCCCACCGGCGTGCGCAGGACCCGGGGCGACATGAGGTCGGCACCGACCTTCTTGCCATCGGCCAAGGCCACCATGCGCAGGATTTCGTTCTGCAATTCCCGGACATTGCCCGGCCAGCGGTAGGCGGCGATGCAGGCGAGCGCCTCGTTGGTGAAGCCCTCCACCGGCTTGCCCAAGACCTGGGAACTGGATTCCAGGAGCTTCTGGGCCAGGAGCGGCAGGTCCATGGGCCGCTCCCGCAGGGGCGGGACGTGCATGGAAATGGTGGCGAGGCGGTAATAGAGATCCTGGCGGAAGCGGCCGGCCCGGACTTCCTCCTCCAGGTCCCGGTTGGTGGCGGCGATGACCCGCACGTCCACCCGCACCGGCCGGGAGCTGCCCACCGGGCGGAATTCCCCTTCCTGGAGCACCCGCAGGAGCTTCACCTGGAAGGCCGGGCTGGTCTCGCCGATCTCGTCCAGGAACAGGGTGCCGCCGTCGGCCTGCTGGAAGAGGCCGACCCGGTCCTCCACGGCGCCGGTGAAGGCGCCGCGCTTGTGGCCGAAAAGCTCGGCTTCCAGGAGGGAATCGGGGAGCGCCCCGCAGTTCTCGGTGACGAAGGCCTTGGTGGAGCGCCGGCTCTCGTAGTGGATGGCCCGGGCCACCATTTCCTTGCCGGTGCCGGACTCGCCGGTAATCATGACCGACAAGTCGTAGGGGGCGATCTTCGCCACTAGTTCGCAGACTTCGTTGAGGGGGCTGCCGGCAGCCCGGATGAGGCCGCCCAGGCCGAAGGCGTGCTTGACCTTGTCGAACTTGGATTCGACCCGCTTTTTCAGCACCGGCTCGGCCGTGCGCAGTTCCAGGGAAAGGCGCTGGTTGTCCTGCTGCAGGCGCCAGACCTCCGCCGCCCGCTGCAGGGTCAGGAGCATCTGCTCGGGCTGCCAGGGTTTGAGGAGGTATTGCCAGATGCCGGCTTCGTTCACGCCGGTGATGATGTCCTCGGCGTCGGTGTAGCCGGAGAGGATGATGCGCACCGCGTCCGGCCAGCGGGAGCGGACCTCCTTCAGGAACTCCACCCCGGTCGTGCCCGGCATGCGCTGGTCGCAGAGGATGATCTGGACGCCCCCCGCCACCGCCTCCCGCTGCAGGATGTCCATGCCCTCTTCGGCGGAAGAGGCGCAGAGGACTTCGAAATCCTCCTCCAGGGTGCGGCGCAGGGCCTCCTGGGAGCGGACCTCGTCGTCGATGACGAGGACGGTGGGCAGCTTGACGAGTCCGGGGCCGTTCATGCGACAGGTACCTCCCAACCCAGATCGCGGTGTTTGGCGAGATGCCGGGGCGTCCACGAATGGGGCGATTTGGCGACGAAATGATAGCGCGCCACGTGGTAGGAAGGATCGAAGCCGTAGAAATTGCGACGCATCTCCGAGAGTTCCTCGGCCCGGTATTGAGCCAGGGGCTTGGCGGCCTCGTCGGCGTCGCGCTTTTCCCCCTTGGCCTTGATGCGGTCGGCGAAGTCGGGGGCAGCGGCCAGTTCGGCCGCCCGCCGGGCCACATCGACCCGGAAGGAGGCTGCCGGCCCCGGCAGGCAGGCATCGTAGAAGCCCGTCTGTACCGACTCCTTGCCGGTCATGGGCAGGCGGTGGCGCATGATGGCCCGGGCCCCTTCCTGCCCCACCCGGGGCGGCAGGAGGTAGGTCCAGAATTCGGAGCCGAAGAGGTTGCCCATGTTCTTGTAGTGGGGGTTGAGCATCACCCCATCCCGCACCCAGACCTGGTCGGCAGCCCGGGCCAGGAAGCAGCCGCCGGCGCCGGCATTGCCCCGCAGGGCCGCCACGGTGAGGTGGGTGCGGCAGTTGAGGATGACCTCGGCCAGGTCGTCGATGGCGTTGATGTTGGCCCAGGACTCGTCGGCAGCGGACTCCGCCGTCTCGATCACGTTCAAGTGGATGCCGTTGGACCAGAAATCCTCGCCCCCCAAGAGGACGATGACCTTGGTGGGCCGCCCGGTGGCCCAGCGGAAGGCCTCGGTCAGGCGGGCGCACTGGGCGGTGCCCATGGCGCCGTTATAGAAGTCGAAGGAGAGGAAGCCCACTTCGCCGGCCTCCTCGTAGGCAATGTCCTGCCAGGTGGCAGCAGGGGATTTCCACCAGCCGTCCAGGGGGACTTCCGGCAGGGCCTGGGCTTCGGGGAAGGCCAGGGTCGCCGGCAGCTTCATGGCGCCGTAGCGCTTGGCGTGGCCGATCCACACGGCGCCGTCGGCGGTGGCCCGGCACACTGCCGTCTCCCGCCGGGCCAATAGCTCTCCCGGCTGCCCACGCAGGGTCGCTTCGGGCCAAGCATCGAAAATCCGGCAAGGATGGCCGAACAGTTCATCCACGATGCCGGGGAAGCCGTCGGCGGCATTGAGCTTGGCGAGGATGGCGGCGGTGGAATCCTTCTGCCAGTCGATGCGGCGGGCGTCCTGGGGCATGAGGGGCCGCAGGCGGCCGCGGGCTTCCGGCCCGGGACGTCGGGGCTCGAAGTTGCCGACGGCGAAGCGCTCCACCGCCTCCAGCACGGCCGTGACGGCGGCCTCGGTCACCTCGTTGCGGTAGATGGAAGACTTCTTGGCCCGGCGCATCGGGAATTCGGCGGAAGCCCACACCGGCCCCGCATCCATCTCGGCCTCGGCCTGGAGCACGGTCACGCCCCAGCGCTCCTCGCCCTCCTGGATGGCCCAGTCCAGGGCCGACGGTCCCTTGTCCCCGACGATACCGGGATGGACCACCAGGCAGACATGCTGCTTCCAGATGGATTCGGGAATGGCCCGCTTCAGGAAAGGCGCCACGATCAGGTGGGGGCGGAACAGTGCCACCGCCTCTTCGGCCACGGAGTCGGCAATGTCGAACTCGATGCTGATTTCATGGCCCCGACCGGTCAGCTCGCAGAAGAGCCGCTGGGTGAGGCTGTTGAAGGCGTGGGTGAGGAATAAAACTCTCATACCAATAGGGTTTTTTCGCTGCATGGCAGCATCGTAAGGCCTGTCCGGGAGAGGAAAAGCGGGCGGCGGTCTACCAGAGGGCATAAACCTATTACCTTCGCCTTATTTTTCATCGGCTTAGGTTCGGTTAGGATGTCGCCGAAACGCCCAAACCAGGGCAGGGAGGAAACAAAATGCAAAGCCAAGCCAACGTCAAAGCCAGGCCCGATCGCCGTGCCAAACCCCGTCCGGAGTACATCGCCGCGGTCCGCTATGTCGACGGCCGTCGGGAGCTGTTCCGGGTCAAGGACGCCGTCGATGTGGCCGAGGCCCGGGAAATGGTCCTGGCCGAGCTGATGGACGTCTCCGCCGTGGTGGTTTCCCCCCGTCACTGATCGCTGCACTTCTGTCATTGCCCCGGCCATCAATCAGCAAATCCGGGGCAATTGTTCGCCGGTGAGCCAGTCGACAATGCGCTTGCCGCCAAAGCCGGTAGTCATCTGAACGAAATGGTGCGGGTCTTCCCGCACCTCGCCGATGCAGGCAGCGTCCACTCCCAAAGGATGGGCGCGCATCGCCGTTAGCAGCTTCTCTGCGTCCGCCGGCGCGCAGATCACGATCACCTTGCCCTCGTTGGCCACGTAGAGCGGGTCCAATCCCAGGAACTCGCAGGCCGCCGCCACCGGCGGCTTCACCGGCAGGGCATTCTCCTGAAGCATCATGCCGACGCCGGACTGGCGGGCGATTTCGTTGAGCGTTGTCGCCACGCCGCCCCGGGTGGGGTCGCGCAGGACGTGGATATCGGCGCCGGTTTCCAGCAGGGCCGCGATGAGGCCGTGTAGGGCCGCCGTGTCCGAGACGATGGGCGACTCGAAACCCAGGCTTTCCCGCTGGGCCATGATGGCCATGCCGTGGTCGCCCAGGGTGCCGGAAATGAGGATGGCGTCGCCGGGCTTGGCCTTGCGGCCGGAAATGCTCCGCCCTTCGGGCAGGACGCCGACGCCGGTGGTGGTGATGAACACCCCATCTCCTTTGCCCCGCTCCACCACCTTGGTGTCGCCAGTGACGATGGGTACGCCGGCTTCCCGGGCGGCCGCCGCCATGGATTCCACGATGCGGGCCA
>JBLNBI010000469.1:0-19652 GCA_050259815.1 Actinomycetota bacterium
AGTGGGCCCGGGCCACGAAATATATGACGAACATGACGGTGAATTCCACCATCTCGCAGGATATGCCCACCCAGATGCCCTTGTTCCCGGGAATCCGCCTCCTCTCCGGGACGGCCATCCCGGGCAGGACTGCCGCTTCCACTCCCATCGCCGCTCTTTCCTGATCCGAAAACCATAGAAATAAGCTTTCGGGCCGGCCATTCCCATGATGTCCCTCAAAGCGGCCGAAATCGGCATCAGTCGGAGGGATCGGTATCCCGGGCGTCATCCCCGCTGCCATGGGCCGCCGGATGGCGGCGGCGGGGCGGAATCTTCTCCAGGCCAAGCAGTTCCCGGACCCAGTTGCTGGCCCGCTCGATGGTTTCGTCCAAGGTGGATGGATGCCCGGGCAGCGGGAATTCCATGGCCGGACTGATGGCATGGGTCGCCAGGGCCTGGCGATAGAAGTCCCCCACCACGTAGAGGGCGTTGTGGGCGCCCTGGCCCCAGTAGTCGCTGCGCATCCTCACCCGGGGGTCGTTGAAGCCCACCCAGGCCCCGGCCACCAGCTCGGGATGCATGAGGATGAACCAGCCGTCCGTATTGTTCTGGGTGGTGCCGGTCTTGCCCGCCACGTCGGCGTCGATGGCGAACAGCTGCCGCAAGCCCCGGCCGGTACCCCGGTCCACCACACCCCGCATCATGTCGATGAGCTCCACCGCCGTGTCCCGGCTGAAGGCCCGCTCCGCCTCCGGATGGAATTCCGCCAGGACCCGGCCGTGCCGGTCCGTGACCCGGGTGACCCAGGCAGGCCGGGTGTATTGCCCCAGGCTGGCAATGGTGCCGTAGGCGGACACCATTTCCAGCAGGCTCACCGGGCTGGTGCCCAGGGCCAGGGAAGGCACCACGTCCAGGGGGCTGTCCCGCACCCCGGACACCTTGGCAAGGTGGGCCACCCGCTTGGGTCCCACCAGTTCCATGACCTGGGCGGTGATGGTGTTCTTGGAATAAACTAGGCCGTCCTCCAGGGTCATGGTCTCGCCGCTGGGCGGGCCGATGTCCGAGGGCTGCCACAGGCTGCCGTCCGGCAGCTTGATGCTCACCGCCTGGTCCACGAAGGGCCGGCTGGCGGGCACGCCCTCCTCCAGGGCGGCGGCATAGACGAAGGGCTTGAAGGTGGAGCCGGGCTGGCGCCGGGCCTGGGCCACATGGTCGAAATGGTCCTTGTCGAAATCCCGGCTGCCCACCCAGGCCCGGACCGCGCCGGTACGCGGATCGATGGCAACGAAGCCCGCTTCCAGACGGGTCTTCCGTTCCATCAGGGCAGCCATGAATTCGCCGTCGGAAAGGAGCTGGTCCATCCGGTCCGCCTCCCCGACCGAAGCCTTGCGCTTCACGAATTCCGGGGTTTCCCGGACGAAGGTCTCGACCAGTTCCGGGTTGGCCTGCCAGAAGTGGCGGAAGGGCGGCACCCGCTTGCGGGCCGAGGCATAGGCGGAAATGCGCCTGGACAGGAGCCGTTCGCTGCTCACCCCCCATTCCACGTCGGCCACCGTCTGCAGGGCCTCCAGCTGGCGGGCCACCACCTGGTTGGCCAGGCGCTGGAGGCGGGAGTCGATGGTGGCATGGACCACCAGCCCGTCGGCGTAGATGTCGTAGCCCTCCTCCTCCGCCCAGGCAGCCAGCCATTTGCGCACCTGCTCGGCGAAATGGGGGGCGGGGCCGGGGGAAGGCTTCTGGGGCTCGAAGTCGAGGACGATGGGGCGCTGCTTCAGGGCATCGAAGCGCTCCCGGCTGAGGGCCCCCGTCTCCACCATCTGGGCCAGCACCACGTTGCGCCGCTCCCGGGCCCGCTCCGGATTGAGGACCGGGTTGTAGTAGGCCGTTCCCTTCAGCATCCCCACCAGGATCGCCCCCTCGTCCAGGGAGAGCTTGGCGGCCGGGGTGTTGAAATAGGTGCGGGCCGCCATCTCGATGCCGTTGGCGTTGTAGAGGAAGGGGACGGTGTTCAGGTAGGTTTCGAGGATCTGGGCCTTGGAATAGGCATATTCCAGTTTGACCGCCGTGATGGCTTCCTTGAGCTTGCGGGAGAGGCTCAGGGACCGCCCCACCTCGTCGGGAAAGAGGTTGCGGGCAAGCTGCTGGGTGAGGGTCGATCCCCCCTGGCGGCGGCCCACCAGGGTCAGGGCCAGGGCGGCGGCGGTGCGGCGGAAATCGATGCCGTGGTGGGAATAGAAGCGCCGGTCCTCGGTGGCGATAAGGGCGTCGACCACATGTTTTGGTACCTGCCCGAGGGGGATCCACTCCCGGTTCAGGCGCTTGAAGGAGGCCAGTTCCCGGCCATCGGCGGAGAGGAGGACGCTGGGCCGCTCGATGCGAGCCTTGCGGATGTCCGAGATGGTGGGCGTGAAGGGGATGAGGACGAGGGTGTAGGCGACCAGAAAGAGGATGCCGGTGAGGAGCGCCATCCAGGTGCCGGCCAGGATGCGCCCCACCCGCTGCCGGCGGCTGAGGCCCGGGTCGAGGAACCGCCGGCGCAGGCAGCGCAGGGAATAGGTGACCTTGCGGTGGAGCCCGCGCAGGACCGTCTGGAGTTTTCTGGGCATCAATGGTCGGGGAAAAGGATCACTGCATAGACCCCGGCCCTACCCCCGACGTTCCGGAGCCCATCAGCACACCGGGGCCAGCCCTCCGATCAGGCGCAAATCGCGATCCTGTTCCCCGAACACCTGGTTGCGCCCGTAGCGCTTGGCCTGGTACATGCTCCGGTCGGCGGCGTTGATGAGGGCCTGGCAGGAGCCCGTTTCCGGGCGGCGCTCGGCGACCCCGATGCTGAGGCCGAAGGGGCATTCCGGGTCCCGGGCCCCGAAGGGCCGTACCGCGCTCACCAGCCGCTCGCCCAGGGACAAGGCGGCCTCCAGGGAGGTATCCGGGCAGATGACCAGGAACTCATCCCCGCCGATACGGCAGACGATGTCCTGGGAATCGGCCTGCTTCCGGAGAATGAGGGCCACGGTCTTCAACACCACATCCCCCCGCTCATGGCCTTCCAGGTCGTTGATCTCCTTCAGCCCGCCCAGGTGGATCACCAGGCATGACAGGGAGCCCTGCCGGCGGCTGGTGCCCTCCCATTCCTGGTGGAGGCGCTCCAGGGCGTAGCGGCGGTTGGGCAGGCCGGTGAGCTCGTCGGTGATGGCCAGTTCCCGCAGGCGCAGGTTGGTGGCGGTAAGCTGCGCTGAATACAGCTCCAGCTCCTGGATGTGATAGCGGTTCTCCCGCTGCAGGCGGACGATGCGCTCGGCGGCCCTCAGCCGCGCGGCGATCACCTTGGCCCGCAGGGGCTTGCCGATGAAGTCGTCCACTTCGGCGTCGAAGGCCTCCACCAGCTTGCCGTCATCCTCCAGGACGGTGACCAGGATGATGTAGGGCCGGTAATCGCCCCCCTCCGCCCGGATCGCCCTCACCATGTCAATGCCGTCCAGCCTGGGCATGAGCCAGTCGGTGACAATGATGTGGGGACGCAGTTCCCGGGCCTTCGCCAGTCCCTCCTTGCCGTCGTCGGCCTCAATGGTCAGGCAGCCGGACTGCTCGACCACCGTCACCAACAGCCTGCGCAGTATCGGATCGTCATCCACCACAAGTATGCGAAGAGCACTATTCATTGTACTTCTCCCCTATTGGCAGGCCCGTTATCGACAAGATCAGGACAAGATCAGACGATAGTGATTCTCGGCTCCGGGGCGCCGGAGTCGAATGGGATGCTCACTGTATTTCCGGGGAGTAAAGGAGCCTAAAGCTCACGTCTTTTCACGGGAAATGCCCTTGAGGGCTCCGGTTTCGGCCTCCCGATGATTTAAGGAGAATCCGGATTACATCTTCAGGGGCTGCCAGTAGCCGGTCAGCTCCAGGTAGCCCACGCCGGCCTCCTGCCCTTCCCGCAGCACCCGGACGGCGCCCTCCCAGTAAATGGACCGGGTGCTGCGCCGGCCATCGATTTCCTGGTCGTCCAGGAGGGGCTCCAGATCGAGGCTCAGGCCCGGCACCCTTACCTCCACGGCCACCGGGTAGCGGGCCCCGCTCAAGGTCGAGCGCCAGAAGCGGCGGGGCACGAAGGCCACTTCGCCCGGGGCGAAGACCCGAAGCTTGCCGTCCGGCCCGCGCAGGCTGCCGGCGGACCACAGGGTGGCTCCCTCCCGGTCCCGCAGGCGGAAGGCCATGAGGGCCCCGCCATCCTTCAGGTTGATGCCCGCCCAGTCCCAGCCCACCGCCCCGGCGGCCAGGCCCTCGGAGGACCATTCGTGGTCCAGCCAGGCGGTGCCGGTGACTTCCCGGGACTCGCCGTTCACCGCCACCGTCCCGCTCACCGTTAGTTGGGGCAGGCTGTAGTAATGGCTCGCCTGGCGGGGCAGCGGCCCCTTGCGGCTGTAGCCCCCCTCGCCCTGGAGCATGGGGGGCTGGGTCGGACGGAAATCCAAGGCCAGGGCGAAGCCCGCGGCGCCGACCCGGGCGCGGTAGGTCTGCCCCGCCCGCTCCAGGCGCCAATCCCCGATCCAGACGGCCGTATCCCCCGGCTTGGCATCCCCGAGCCCAAAGCCCGCCCGGCCGGCCCGCTGGTCGTGGTGTAGACGGCCGCCGGCAGCATCGGTGAGGGCCGCATGGGCGAAGAGCACCTGGCGAGGCGCGAAGGCGCTGGAGCTGTCCTCCCCCACCCCGGGCCGGTGGCGGAAGAAGGTGACCTGGAAACCGTAGTCCCGGCCTTCCCGGTCCTTGGCCCAGCCGGTGACATACCACCATTCGTTGCGGAATTCCGGATGGCTGCCGAAATCCCGGGGGAAGGCCAGGGGCCGGCCGGCCACCACCGGCGGGTAATCCACGGCCCCGACCAAGGCGCAAAAGAAGACGAGCATGAGTGCAAGAAGCCGGTGCATCACCAATCCTCCCGCACCGCCATCACCGCCTCCCGGCGCATCGCCAGACGGCCGCTGGCGGCTGCCGTGAGCACCGCCAGGAAGGCCACCGCAAATGCAAAGGCCGCCAGCGGCCCCCAGGGCACTACCAGGTCCATGCTCCAGTGGAAGGACTGGCGATTGACCACATGGATCAGCACCAGGCTCAGCACGCCGCCCAAAGCGAGGCCGAGGACCAAGGCCACCGCCGCCAGGAGCGCCCCCTGGGCGGCCAGCATGCGGGCCACCTGGCCCCGGCCCATGCCCAGGTGGCGAAGCACCCCGAATTCCCGGCGCCGGGCCAGGACCAGGGCGGCGAAACTGGCCGACAGTCCGGCCAGCCCGACGGCCACGGCGGCTGCTTCCAGGGCGTAGGTGGCGGCAAAGGTGCGGTCGAAGAGGGACAGGGAAATGCGCTTCAGCTCCCCGGGAAATTCCGCCTCCAGGACGCCCTCGGGAAAGAGCCCGGTCATCTCCCGGGCCACCTGGGCCGCCCCGGCGCCCGGGGCAAGCCACACCGCCGCCTCGTTGGCCGCGGGATCGCCTCCGGCCGCCAGATAGGCATCCCGGTCCATGGCGACGGCCCCGCCGCTGCGCACGTAATCCCGCCAGATTCCCGCCACCTGCACCGGCAACTGCCTCCCTCCCAAAGGAAGGGAAACGACCTGGCCGGGCCGCCAGCCGTAGATATCCCCCATGGCTTCGCTCACCCACACGGGAATCCGGCCCTGGGACGGCGCCCTGCCCTCCCCCACCAGGGGCAGGGTTTTCTCCGGCGCCCGGGAATCCACGGCCCGGACCAAGAGGGCCACCGGCGGCTTGTCCGGCTCCAATGACAGATTGAGGCTGCGGCGGAATTCGATGCGTGCCACCCCCGGCAGGGCGGACAGCCGCCGCTGGGCGTCAGCGGGCAGGTAGGCACTGTCCCCGGCGGTCCCGACCCGGAGGTAGAGATCAGCGGGGAGCAGGCGCTCCAGCCAGTCCTCCAGGGAATGGCGGAAGGAACCCACCATGACGGCCATGGCGGCAGCCACCGCCACGCTGGCCACCAGGGGCGCCAGGGCCAGGGACACCTGGCCGATAGCGGCCCGCAGCTGGGCAAGGCCCAACTGGGCCGAAGCGAACCGGGACAGGGGCAGCCGCGCCGCCAGGCCGAGGAGCCGCGCGGCCACCCAGGGCAGCAGGGCGATGGCAGAGACCAGGAACAGGGCCACCGCGACATAACCGAACACCGGCAACCGCGCCACCGCCGGCAGGCCGGAAGCCACCGCCGCAACGGCCATGAGGGCCATCCCCGGCCAGGGAGAGGTCCGGCGGGCGAAGAGGGTTTCCTCGTCCCCGGCGTGCAGGGCCCGGGCGGGGGAAGCCCTGGCGGCCTCCAGGACGGGCAGCAGGCTGCCCAGCACCGCCGCCGCCCCGCCGAGGCCGATGAACACCAGGGCCGCCGGCAAGTCTACGTCCGCCCGCACCGACAGGCCGCGGAAATAGGCGCCCCCCAGGTCCGCCCCGGTGAGGGCCAGCAGGCCGGTGGCCAGCGCCTGGCCCAGGACAACGCCGAGCACCCCGCCGGCGAGCCCGAGGACCGCCGCCTCACCCAGAAGCAGGGTTACCAACTCCTTCCGGGTGAAGCCCAGGGTGCGCAGCAGGGCCAGTTGCCGGCGCCGGCGCACCACCGCCAGGGCCTGGCTGGAGAAGACCAGCAGGCCGCCGGTGAAGAGGGCCACCAAGGCCAGCATGTTGAGATTCACCCGGTAGGCCCGGGTGAATTCGGCGGCCTGCCGCGCCCGGGCCGTGGGCAGCTCGGTCCGTACCCCGGGCGGCAGGATAGGCGCCAGGGCCTGGGCTTCCCGCTCCGGGCTGACTCCGGATTTCAAGCGCAGTTCGATTCGGGAAATCCGCCCCAGGGAACCGAAAGCCGTCTGGGCACCGGCTATGTCCATGACCCCCAGGGGACCGCTGGGCAGATCGACGCTGCCGGCCACTTCCAGATTCACCTCTCCGACTCCGGCCTGGACGAGGATGCGGTCGCCCACCTTAGCCCCCAGCCAAGCCATGGCCGCCGGGTTGAGCAGGACCCGGTCGGGCCGCAGGATGTCGGTGGGCTCGGGCAGGGAGGCAAGGATGGGCTGCACCTCGCTCGCCCGGAAGATGTCCAGCGCCAGGACCCGCAGGCGCTCCCTGCCGTCCCGGGACTTGGCGGGCACCTTGGCCTCCACTTCCACCATGGGGCTGGCCGCCAGCACCTCGGGCCGGGAAGCGATGGCCGGATAGAGGCTTTCATCCATCCCGCCCTGGACTGCCTGGACCACCAGGTCCGCCTCCCCGGCCAGACGCCGGGCGGCTCCCTCGGTCTCCGCCACCGCCACCGAATGGACGAGGTGGACGCCGTAGCCGAGGGCCACCCCGAGGGCCAAGGCCAGCACCGCCACCAGGCCGCGCCAGCCCTGGCTGGCCAGGGCGATGCGATGCACTTCCGGAGCCAGGTAGGGGCTGGGCATGGCTAGAGCGGTGTCAGGGCGTCGCCGGTAAGGACAAGGATACGGTCGGTGGTCTCCGCCGCCGCCCGGGAATGGGTGACCAGGATGCCCGCCGCCCCCGACTCCTTGACCGAGCGGCGCAGCAGCTCCAGCACCCCGGCGCCGGCGGCGGCGTCCAGGTTGCCGGTGGGTTCGTCGGCCAGGAGCAGACGGGGCCGGTGGGCCAGGGCCCGGGCGATGGCCACCCGCTGGGTCTCGCCCCCAGAAAGTTGGGGGGGCGAATCGTCCATTCGCCCCGCCAGGCCCACGGCCGCCAGCAGCTCCCGTACCCGGGCGTCGATCTCGGCCCGGGAGGAACCGTTCAAGGCCAGGGGCAAGGCGACGTTCTGAGCCACCGAGAGGTAAGGGAGCAGGTGGAAGGCCTGGAAGACGAAGCCCAGGCATTTGCGCCGCAGGCGGGCGAGGCCGTCGTCGTCCAGGGTGGCGAGATCGGCACCGGCCACCTGGATGGAACCCCCATCGGGCCGGTCCAGGCCGGCTATCAGGTTCAAGAGGGTGGATTTCCCGACACCAGACTCCCCCATGATGGCCACGTAGTCCCCGGCCTGGAGTTCCAGGTCTATCTTGCCGAGGACGGCACGCTGGCCGTAGGACTTGGAGAGGCCACGGAGGACGAGGGGCGGGCACTCCGCTCCGGACTGCTCGGCAAAGGAAGGGACTCGATCGGCGAACATGGGCAACTCCGTTGCAAACGGCGTTCCGGGAATGGACAAGATGGAGAAAGCCGGCATCGCAGCACAACGGCGACCACGCCGCACCCTACGCCCGCGAATCCATCGGCCATATCCAATATGTTATTCCACGACCGGGACCGAATGGATACCGACTCAACATCACTTAAACGCACAGTAAATAACACTTTGATTATCTGAGACGATATTCGTTGACCAATGACATTGGCATTGATATAAAGACAAGGCCTGATCGTCGGCAATTGATCCGCACAGGCCCCAATCTCGGGAGCGCGATATTCGCGTTTCCGGGGAATCTCAAATGCAATCACTCTTGGAGGTAGACACCATGTCGGAAACCACAGTCGGCGGCTGGAGCCCCTTTAACTTTGAAGTCACCCCCGCAGCAAAAGCGGTCTTCGCTGAAGCAACAGAGGGCTTCGTCGGCGTCAGCTACACGCCGTTTGCTTTCGCAACCCAAGTAGTTGCAGGAACCAACTACTGCTATCTGAGCAAAGCCAAGCCAGCCACTGCCAACCCCACCCCATTCGTGGCCAAGGTCTACGTTTACCAACCGCTGCCGGGCCAAGGACAAGCCCATATCACCCAGATCGTCCAAGTCGCTCCCTGACGGCAAGGGTTCTTGTCCGGGGCAATTCGCCTTTCCGAAAGCACTATCCGAAGCGGAGTCGCCCCCAGGCACTAACCCCAATACGGCTGACCTGGCAACGGGTCGGCCGCATTTTCCTTTTCCGATCAGGGCATTGACGATCGATCCAGGCACTTAGCGCGCAGCATTCAGTCATATTCAGCTTACGCCGCCGGCCAATATTCCATATTGATATGCCGTCCGATTTCGGTCACAGTGGTGAAATTACATTTGCATTTACCATGCTCCAGGGTAGCCGGCCCTCCAGGGAAGGCCCCGCCCTTTCATGAGGTGCCGATCAACAACTTGCGAGATTACGACGACCATGACGGACAGCGCCGAGAACACACTGCAAGACGAGCAGGATTCCGCTTCAGCCAATTCGTGGGCTGCCGAGAGGGAAGCCCATGCCGCCATGGTCATGGCGGTATCCCTATCGGCCATGGCTGTCGTGGAGCAGGCGCAGATGGTTGCCGAAAATGCGCTGGCGTCAGCCATGAGGGAAAGCCCTTTCCCGCCGGTCGTGCCGGAAGAGCAAGCTACCTCAACGAAGGCAGCCCACCAGTCGGCGCCGCCGTCCGGATCGGAAGGTACGGAACCCCCTGCCACCCAGCCGGCTGGAACTGCACCTGACAGCCCAGCTGCACCGGAGGCTTCTCCAGCCTGAGTCCGCCGTCGGCTTTCCGGATTGCCGGACGGCTTCACGCTGCAAGCATTCGACCATTTCCCACCCACCAAAGGAGAGTACCGATGGCATTTCCCACCGCTGTGAATGACCAGATCACCGATGCAGTCAGCCAGTCCGGCGTCCAAGTCCTGGGCGACGCACCGCCCATGGCAATGGGCGTCCTGTACCAAGCCGCCGCCCACTCCCTGGGCATCCTGTTCGAGAACGCGGTACAGCAACAGCAAAACGCATCCGTTCTCGCCAATTCCGTCACCACCGCCTGCGTCAAGCAGTTGACCAAGTCCTGATAACTCAGCCAGTACTTCCATTCCTAAGGAGACCCCCATGGCCATTCCGACCGCCGTTAACGGACAGATTACCGATGCCGTCACCCAATCCAACGTCAAGGTCCTAGGCGAAGCGCCTGCGCTGGCGCTAAGTTCCGTTTATCAAAGCCTCACCCACTCAACCGGCATCGCCATGGAAAACGCGGTGGCCCAGCAGCAGCAAGCCGCCGTAATCGCCGGCGCAGCGCTCACCCAGTGCGTCAGCAGCTTGCAGCCGGCCAACGGCTGAGAGGCTCCTGGTCACCATGAGCGCCCATGACCCAATCAAGGAACTGCAGGCGACGGGCTGCTGCGTCCCCGATTTCTCCCGTGGAGTCGGCTACCAGATGGCAGCCCACGCCATCGGCCTGTCCATGCAAAACGCCGTAGCCCAGCAACAGCACGCCTACGTCCTGCTCAACGCCATTACCACGGCCGCCACCCGGGCCGTGTTGGAGTCGCGAGGGGAGGATGCGCGCGAGGCCATCAAACTGGCTCGGGAAGTGCTGAATCCGGCCGCTATTGTGGCGACCCTTGCCGAGTTGAAGGATTTGCTCGACCGCCTGTTACCGCAGGATCGGAAGGCAGATTCCGCCACTGCCCCCGTTCCGGTGGCGGCGGCACCCGGCCAGGGAGATACGGGAGCCAAGGCGGCCTGAGGTCGCCAGTGGTTTGGATCTGTCCTGCCCGGGCGAACCGAGGCAGGACAGCTCAGCCCCTCGGCAAGTGGATTCCGCGATAGCCAGTTCCAGCGGAAACCGAAGTCAGCCTGCCTGGCTCCTCGGGAAGATAAGCGCCACCACTGTCACCGCCAGCAGTAGGGAAAGGCATTTCCAGAACAGGACAGGATCGCGCTCGATCAGGGGCGGGCGCCGCATCTGCTGGAACTGCCGCCCCGGCGACTTCAGGTCGTGGGCGAATTCGGACACTGTCTCCTGGCGTTTCCCCGGGGCCAGGGACAAGGCCTTGCCCAACACCGCATCCAGCCAGGGCGGCGAGGAGCCCGCCCGGCGCGGTAACGTAGAGCCCGGCCACCCGGTCGAGGTAGGTACGGTCCGAGCCTTCGGCCGCGGTGCTCCGAGTGGTGGTCGTGACATTGATGTCCCGGCCGGCGATCACGCCTTGCCGAACAACCGAGCGAGCAATCCTTTCTTGGGTTCCTGCCTTGCCGGATGGGTTGTCGGTCCATCCGGACTCAACAGGTCGCCGGGGTAGTGTTCATGGCCTAGGCACAAGCTATCGTCGAGGCCGAAGGCTTTGACGGCCGCCACCGCCTCGATGCACCAGCGGCCGAAATAGCTGCCTTTCTCCAGGGGATGCTTCACTGGGTCGCCGTAGATATACCACCACAACTCTTCCTTGCCCTGGCGAGCCAACTCGGGATACCAGTGTTCTACGAAGTCGCGCAACAGGACGGCTTGTTCTGCCTTCGGCGCATCAATGGCTTTCAGCAAGCGGGCGTAGGGTTTCTTGTGCAGCAGTTTCGTTCCGATTTTGCGTTCCGGTTGGCAGCTGGCGATCACCCGGTCGAGCAGCACGTCCTCGCCCTCGCCGCCGATCAGGGCGAGCAGGCGTTGCCATTGATCGTCGGGAATCTCCAAGGCCAAGGCCAACCCAACGAGCCAGAAACACCAGTTGTAGTGGTTCAGGTTCGAGAGATCGAAGGTCCAGTCGCGGCAGGTTTTGAGATTGTGCTCACGGCAGATTTCTTCCGAGAGGCGGTTGGACAGCTTCCAGGCGTCCAGTAGGCCGCTAAAGCGGCCAGATAAATCGCGGATGGGATCGCCTTTGGAATAGCGTGTTATGGCAAGACGCAGATATTCAACTGACAAATCCCAGACAAACTGGGCTTCGTATATGGGATTTCCGGACGGCAACTGGATCGACTCAAGGTTATTTTGGATAGTCTGCTCACCGAACGTTGTCCACTTTTGCCAGTACTTAGTATCTCCCATGGGGGCGCGAATCATGGCTGTGCTCCATTCAAAGGAGCATTTTGCGGAAGAAGCTTGGACTGCGCTATCGGTTTCGGATTACCTAGAGAATCCAGCACCTGAATCTGGAAGCCGGCGGCGTCCATCATCACCCGCAGTTCCCCGGCTCTGAGAGCTACGCCCGGTTTCAGCTTCCAGACCTTGGCCACGGTGGCCCCGGCCTCCAGGAGGCCTCAGACCTCACCGCGCCAGCCATCGCGACACCTTGCCCCACAGGCCGCGCTTGGGCGTTACCCAACCGGGAAGGAGGAAATCGTAAACATCGTCGTAGTGCGGCAAGGGATTCACCGGTAACAGGTCTTTCGGGACGAGCGGATGGTCGACTCGCACGGGGATGCCTTTGAGCCAGCAGAGCTTGGCGTGGAGGAGACTATTGGCGGCAAACAGGTCTTCAAAAAGCGGCAGGCCCGTTTCCTTTCCTTTCTTGCGAATAGTTTCCCACCACTGCGCTTCTTGCAGGATCAAGGCTTCTAGAGCATCTTGATCCTGCCTGAGCAGCAAGGAAAAGAAGTCTTGCCCGGTGCGGAATTCCTCGCGCAGCTGCTTTCCCGAACCTTTGGCCCCGCGCTCGATCTTTGCCTGCAAGGCATCGTGCTCGCCACGCAAGGCCAATTGGAGCATGTGCACTACAAATTGAGGCAGGCGCGGGTTGTCGCGATTCTTGAGGTAATCGTCCGGTTCCAGGTGCGCGACAAGATCAATGACACGGGGGTTGTCCGAAAGCATGGCATACAACGGCAAGTCCCAGTGGGATAAGGTCTGCCCGCCGTCTTCGTGTGTGCTAGCAAAAGCCAGCAGGCTGGCGAGAGAGAGATGCTGCTTTAGGGCTCCCGGTTTTCCGTCAACGAAGTATGCATAAATTCCTAAGTTGATGTGGTCGTTAGACAAATTCCATAACACCGCCCCTATCCGAGTTCGTTTTTCCGGGTTGTGGATCAAAAGAACTGAATCAATAATGTGTTCTTGGGCAGAATCTACACACATTGCCAAGCGTCGGCGGAGATTTTCAGCGATCACGTTAGACCTCACCTCAGCCGAAGAATGGTCATGCCATTGGTGTTCACTCCAGTAACAACCTTGACCAAATTGCCACTTTCACGCGCAGCCTTAATCACTTCTGCTGTCCTAATAAGTTCCGCATTTCCGGAGTTCTCCAATCTATTGACAGAGTACGCGATCCATGGGTCCGACATCTGGGTTTGCAAAGGTGTCGATTTACTCGGTCCCGCCAACGAAATCGACCCATCCGAATTCAGGGGCTTGGTTTCGACGACATAGACCTTATCCCCCTTGATGAACACCCCGTCGAAGCAATTGCTGCCACACTTGCCTTCCAGGGACTGGAAGCCATTGCGGGAGAAATAGCTGTTCATGACGAACTCGCGGGCATCGCCCTGCAGTGCCGTGGTGGGCAATTTGTCGAGACCGGCCAGTGTCGTCCGCTCAGTGGCATTCAAAGTTGCGTCCATGGCGGCCACCGTTACTTTACCAGCACTGATGTTCCCGCCCGCCGACGCCGCCACTTCGCCGGCCCCTCTGACTTCCAAAAGGCGCCAGCCGCTCTTTACCAGAGTCAGCGCCCGATCACCAACCGCGCCACCCAGCGCAACTTCCTCAATAGGATAGACGGGCTGCGCTGAACCATTTTGTACATTGAACCGCTCCAGGCGATCCTCGTTCCGGATATCTTGTCCAGGGATGATTGGTCCGGGAATTTGGCCGAGAAAGGCGTTGACGTAGGGATCAGCGCGCTGCGCTTCGGTCGCGCTGAAGTAGCTCTGGGGGGTGCCATAGCTGACAGCCGTGGCGCCGTTAACCGTGATTGTCTTGCCGACATAAGGCGCGAGCATATTCTGTGCAGCAATCGTGTCGGTCAAGTATTGTTGAACACCGCCTAAGGCACCCTGGCTCGCGGGATTCTGGGTTGTGGCGAGGACCGTCGACAGGTATTGCTGGTTTTTCGCGTCCTCCTTGTCATCAACCCATCCCTTCGCCACTTGTTCCAGCATGTCTGTCCAATACACCGTGGCACGTGTTTCACAAATCGAATCACCGCGACAAATTTGTTTAGCCCGGTCTTTCGCAAGATTCGAGATGAGCTTCTTTTCCTGAATGTGCAACTGCCGGTTATTGGCATCGATATTGAACCCCATGGCCGTCCCGGCCAGGTTGCCGCCCCCGGCCACGGCGCCGATGCCGGCGGCCGCTGCCCCCGCCACCAGCTGGGACGCCGCCTTGGCCACCGTGTCCCCCGCCCCGGCCGATTTGAGGGCGGCCTGCACCCCGTCCTGCAATTGGTCGAGAAGCGGCGCCGCGGCCGCCGTGGCCCCGGCCCCCAGGGCCCCCGAGACGCCCCCGGCCAAGCCGCCCACCGCCGTGTGCATCGCCACCCGGTAGGCGCCCCCCTCGTCCCATTTCTTCGCTTCGGCTTCCAGTTCGGCCCGCCGCTCCGGCTGGCTTTCCTGGCTGGCCTGCTTTCGCAGGTCCGCCGCCTGGTTCTGGGCGAAAGTCGCCACCGCCTTGGGGGCTTCCCGGCCGAAGGCCTGGGTGATCTGCACCTGGGCGTCGATGTCCCGTTGTACCTTGGCGGCATCGAAGATCTTGCCGATGCCGGTCTCCGCATCCCCCGTCCGCGCCCTCGTGTCCCCGTCCACGCCGCTGATGGCCGCCCGGGTGGTGCTCGACGCGCTGCCGCTCTTTTGCCCGAACCCCGCTCCCATCCCCACCGAGGCGGGTTGGGACTGCTGGGGTTTGTCGGGGTTGACGCTGGAACCAAAGCTCGCGCTCACCCCTACCGACTGGGCGCTGTACTCGGCCTTGTTCTCCAGGTCGCTCAGGGTGAGCCGCCCACCAGTGGTGAAGCGGTTCTTCCCGGCGTCGATCGCCGCCTGGGTGCTGGTGATGGCGCCTGCCTTCAGGTCGGTGTCCCCGGCCACCGCCACCCGGAAGCCCCCGTCTCCGGCCCGCAGGGCGCTCTGTTCGCCCACGCTCTGGTAGTTGCTCTTGATCTTGGACTGGCTGGCACTGACGCTGCCGCCCATCTTGCCGATGCCGACCGAGACGCTCACGCCCAGGTTCTGCTGCTTGCTGTCGTAGGTGCTCTTGTCCTGGAGGCTTTCGATGGTCAGGTTGCCGCCGATGTCGGCCACCACCCGGTTGCCGGTGGCCACCGCCCCCTTGAGGGTGGTGTCGCCCCCCGACTGGATGGTGAGGGTGTTGCCGGCGTCCGCCCGGGTGTTGGTCCAGGTGAGGTCGTCGCCGTTGGCCTTGCCCTTGCCCCGGCTGGCGCCCACGTTGACCAGGAAGCCGTCGGTGCCGTAGCTGAACCCAACGCTGGCGCTGCTGGAGCTGTTGGTGCTCCTCATCGTCGAGGTGTTGGACGCCGCCAGGAGGTCCACCCGATTGTCCGCGGCGAGGGTGAGATCGTTGCCCGCCTTGAGGCTGCTGCCTTGGACGGTAAGGTTGCTGTCCTTCCCGGCCCCCGTCGCCACGATCGTGAGGTTGCCGCCGGCGGTGACACTGGACCCGGCCGCCGTGTCGCTTTGCTGGGTGCTGGTGCTCTGGCTCTTACTGCTGCCCACGCTTACGCTGATGTTCACGCCCCCGGCCTGCTGGGCAGCAGAGCCGCCCTGACCGGCCTGGATGGCGCCGACGGCGTTGTTGGCGGCAAAGCCGACGTTAGCCACCGCCAGGGCCTTCATGCGCGGGTCGCTGGTGTCCTTGGACGCCCGCTGCATCTGCTGGGCCGTCTGGATGGCGCTGATCACCGGGCTGGTAATCGCCACCGTCAGCCCCGATTGCTTGCTCTTCGTCTGGGTAACGCTGCGGCTCGTCTCCCGCGCCTCTTCGATGCTCACCCGCTGACCGACGATGGCAATGTCGCCGTTGGGGGACAGCACGTCGCTGCCCACCTGCCGGTAGTCCCGGCCGGCGGTCAGGACGACGCTGCCGTTGGTGGCCCCGACCGTCGAGGCCGCGGCGGTGTCGGCCGTCGTCTGGGTGTCGGTGCTCATCTGCCGGCTGCCGATGGTGAAGCCGACGCCGCCGCTGCTCATCAGGCCGGATTTCTTCTGTTCGTCGAAGCGGCTCTCTTCCCGATGCTCCCGGGCCGCTTCCAGGGTCAGGTCCCGCCCAGCGGCGAGGACCGTGCCGCTGGTGGAGACGACGCTGGAGCCCCGCACCAAGATGTCCTGGCCGCTGGCGATGGCGACCTTCTCCCCGGAGACCGTCGTCCCCAGGGTGGTGGTGTCGTCCAAGCCGATCCGGGTCGTCCGGGTGCGGGTGGAGAAGGTGCTCTTGTCCTTCACGTAGCCGGCCGCGTCCATCACCACCCGCTGCTCCCCGGCGGTGAGGGCGATGTCGCGCCCCGCGGAGAGGGTGACGGCCCCCTTATCGCTGGCGATGGCCGCCGCCCGGGCCGCGAGGTCGGTGCCGGCATCGAGGCTGATATTTCCGGCGGCGGAGACGGTACTGCCCACTTCCTGGAGATTAGTCTGTTTCTGGTAGTTGCGGCTGTCGATGACGCTGTCGATGCGCTGCCGTTCGGTGACGGTGGCGAGCGTCAGATTGTTGCCGGCGGCGAGGTGGGTCTGGCCGCCTTTCCCGTCGTTCCTGACCTCGGCAGCCGTCAGGGTGAGGTCGCGCCCGGCCAGGGCGGTCAGGAGGCCGCCCGGGGCGATGACGTAGAGCCCGGCCACCCGGTCGATATAGGTGCGGTCCGACCCTTCGGCCGCGGTGCTGCGGGTGGTGGTCGTGATATTGATGTCCCGGCTGGCGGTCACCAGCAGGCTGCTGTCGGCGGCAATGCGCCCCCCCAGGTTGTCCAGGTCGGTGCGGGCCGCTAGGGTCACGTCGTCGCCGGTGATGCGCCCGCCCAGGTTCCGAAGGTTGTCCGCGGCCAGGGTGACGATGTTGCGGCCGGCAATGGCGCCGCTGTTGACCAGGCTCTGCTTGACGTCGACGTTGACGTTGGCCCCGGCCAGCAGCGCGCCGGACCCGTCCAGGTCCCCTTCCCGGACCCGGACATAGACCTGGGGCACCAGCGCCCGGGTATGGCTGCCGTCCGGCAGGACCACGTCCTTTTCCACCAGCCACACGATGTCGCTAGTGAGTTGGGCCATCTGGGCGGCGGAGAGGGCCACGCCCGGTTTCAGTTTCCAGGCCTTGGCCACGGTGGCCCCGGCCTCCAGGAGGCCTCGGAACTGGGCCTCGTCGCTGGCATAGCCGTCAACGAAGCGGCGGCCGGTCAGTTGGGCAATCTGTTCCCGCACCAGCTTTTGTTCGTAGAAGCCGTCTCCCAGGCGCTTCTGTATTGCCGCCGGGTCGATGGCCAGTTGCTGCAGGAGGTAGTCCGAGGAGAGCCAAGAACGATAGTTGGCGAACTTGGGATCGGTCTCGACCAGGTAACGGGATGTTCCCGCCGGCAGGACGTGGAACAGGGCGTTGTTGGGCAAGGTCGTGTCGGGGACGATGCTTCGAATAATAGTGCGGGGGCCGCTGGCAGAAGTACTGCCCACGCCCCCCGGGGCTGCGGGCACTTCAATCCGGGTACCTGCCGATGGCGGAGGCAGGGGACTGGTCAAGGCCACGCTGGAGGCTCCGATGCCGCCGACTGCGCCTACGGCAGCTGTACCGGCCGGCCCGGCCCCAACCGATACCTGAGCCCCGGCTTGGCCCGCACCTGCCGCGGATTGGCCTACGGCTCCGATGGTCAGGGCCGATAGCTGGGTCCCGCTGCCGGAGGGAGACGTATTCCCCAGCAGTACCGCAGGGGCCAGGGCGATGGTGGTGACGATGGAAGCCGGGGCATAGGGGGAGACTCGGATTTCCGTCCAGTCGTTATTGCTGCCCCCCGGTTGGTGGTCGATGTAGTAATAGGTCGTGCCTGACTCCGCCACCGTGCGTTGCCCGGTTCCGTCGTTGTTGGCGAAGCTGTTCGCCGAGATGTCCAGCAAGCCCCCGGCGATGATCCGGCTCTTGTCATTGGTAAAGCTGCCGGCAGTGATACTCATGCCGCCACCGGAAAGTATCTGGCCGGGATCGGAGGACACAAGCTGGGTTTCGGTGGTGGTGCGGGTATAGATGTACTCGAAGGACTTGTCATAACCGACGCCGTTGATGACCCACCGATAGAAGGCGTCCCGCACCCCTTGCTTGTAGGCATAGCTATGGGGGTAGCGGTATGGCGAACCCAAGCCTTGGTGCTCGTCCACGTTCTCGACTGCAACAACTACATCCTGGGTGCTGATATGCAGATTGCTGTTGGTGAGTGTACCCGCCGCGATCGACAGCGCTCCCTGGGCTTCGATGGTGGCACTGGCATTGGTCAGGCTGGAGGCAGATTCCGTCGCCAGATGGTTTCCGTCAAGGCTGCCGCCGATGGACATGTCGCCGGCACTGAAGATGAGGGCGTGCTCCCGGTTGACGAGGTTTTGGGCGCCGATGTCCAGGCGATTGCGGGCAGCGATGACGGCAGCCTGCCCGCCTTCCACGTCGTTGTTCAGGTTGGTGGCCCCGATGGCCACGTGGTCGCCGTAGATGCGGCCGGTGCCGACGTTGTTGAGGGTGATGGTATCGATGAAGGTGTCCGACCCGTCGATGAGTCCCCGGTTGGTGAGGGTATGGCTGTCGGTGGCGGTCAATCGCACCTGCGCGGCGGCAATTTCGGCCCCCGCCTGGTTGTCGATGGTGGCTGCCTTGAGGGACAGGGTGCTACCTGCTCCGAGTTTGGACTTATTGGTCAGGACTCCGGTCGTCTCCAGACTGGCGCTGCCGTTGGCCTGCAACTGGCCGGTATGGGTGTAGTCCGTGGTGAGTTTGATGCTCAGGGTGCCTTCGCTCAGGACCTTGCCATCACCGGTGAGGCTGGCGCTGTCGATATCGAGCTGTTGGCTCGCGATCAGGGTACCGTTGCTGTTGATGACGGCTTGAGCTTTGGCCCCGGGGTTACGATCCTGGATAGCCAGGGTCTTGGCTGAAGAAATCAGGCCCCGGGTGTTGTCGACAGTACCCGCGCCGATGATTTTCAGGGTCTGGTCGGCACGCAAGGCGCCGTCGCGGTTGTCGACCTGGTCTGCGTAAATGGACAGGGAGCTGCCCTCGATACCCAGGCCATTCCCGAGAGTATTGCCATTCAGCACGCTGCCGGCCCATAGGCTGGCGATACCGCCGGAGCGGATCAGGCTTCCCTGGTTGTCGATGATGCCGCTGCCGGCATTGAGGGAGATATCTCCCTGTGCTTGAATCTGCCCGCCCCGATTGTCCAGCCCGCCGACAGTGGCCTGCACGGCCGTCTCGCTGCTGATGGCGCCGCCCGAGCGGTTATCGATCAACGATGACATCAAGGTGACGGCGTCCTTGCCACCAATGAAGCCCGTCCGGTTGTCCAGGTTGCCGGTCCTCAAGGTAACCGCACCTTGTCCCAGAATGCCCTTGGAGCTACCCGAATTGGCATTCGTAAGGGTTTGGCCAGCCGTATCGACGGACAAAGCGCCGACAGCCTGGACGGTGCCGCTGTCGTTGACCAACGCCCCGCTCCGGATGTCCAAGGAACCACGGGCGGCAACGGTACCCCGGGTGTTATCCAGGGTCTGGCCCCGGCTATCCAGGCTGATCGTTTGGCCAGACACGATGCCGTCCACGTTGCCTATGCCGTTGGAAGTGACCGAAACATCCTTCCCGGCCTGGATGCGTCCGGAAGTGTTGGTCAAGGCTCCGGTGCCGGCAGTCAAGGAAAGATCGCCGTTCACAGCCCCGATCTGGCCGCCGATGTTGGAGAAACTGCCGGCGGTGGCATTGAGGGCATTGTTGGCGGCGATGAGGCCGCCCTGGTTGTCCACCGCCTGAGTGGCGGCGAGGGTCAAGGCGTCCCCGGCGGTTAATGT
>JBLNBI010000470.1:0-5693 GCA_050259815.1 Actinomycetota bacterium
CCCACCCCGAAGCCCTTGCGGCCCCGGCCGAAGCTGGGATTGTTCTCGCCGCTGTAGCCGGCGCCCACGTCGGCGAAGCCCCGCAGCAGGGTATTGTCTTCCAGGACCCGGCGGGAGATGCCGTCGCCCAATTGCCCGACCCGGCGTTCCAGGGCCTCGACCCGCGCTTCCTGATCGGCGGCGGGCGCAGCGGCCGGGTTGCCCTGCTCCAGGCGCTGCACCTTGGCCGACAGCTCGTCGATGCGCTGCATGCTGCGCTCCAGCTTCTTTTCCAGTTCCCTGATGCGGGCGGCGTCGTCGGCCAGGGCCGGGCCGGCCAGCAGGATGCCTGCCAGTCCCAGGCAAGCCGATTGCCTTGTGATGTTCAATTTTTCGCCCCCCATGGAAATTCACCGGCCATCCCCCGTGCATCACGCAAGGAGCGGGCCATTCGGCGCCCAGCGCGGGTTCGGCGAAGTACGAAAATGGGAATTTCTCCCGCCTGAGAGAAAACAGGCCGGTGATTCCCGATTTCGGGAAGCCGCCTTCACCGGGGCCGCCCATCCGGTCCGGCGCGAAACTTGCGACCGGCAGCTCATCCCCTGCCCCTGCACCGACCATGGACTTCATCAAGCGCCTTCCTCCCTGGACCATCCCCCTTGCCGGCGGCGCCCTGATTCTCGGCTATCTCGTCTTCACCGCCTCGGTGCTGATCGGCGGATACCGGGCGGCGGCCCGGGGCGAAATGCCGGTCTTCACCGACTTCACGCCCAAATATGCGGTGTCCATGCTGGTCCAGCGGGAACCGGCGGCCAATCTCTATATTCCCGAACGCATGTTCCAGGCCAACGTAGCCGCCGCCCAGGCGGCCTACGGCGGCCGGCTCAACGACCGCCAGGCCCACAGCATCGGCTTCGCCCCCTGGATGTACCCGCCCTTCTTCATCCTTTTCCTCTATCCCCTCGCCTTCCTGCCCTACCTGGGGGCCGTCGCCGCCTGGCTGGCGGTGACCGCCATTCCCTACGGGCTGGCCATGGCCCGGGCCCTGGGGCGGCGGGCCGGGCTGCTCCTCGCCTTCGCCTCGCCGCCGGCCTTCTACAACCTGATGTTCGGCCAGACGGGCTTCCTCAGCGGCGGGCTCATCGGCCTGGGCCTGAGCCTGGTCCACGCCCGGCCCGTGGCGGCGGGAATCTGCATCGGGCTGGCGACCTTCAAGCCCCACCTGGGCATCCTGGTTCCCTTCGCCCTGGTGGCGGGAGAACACTGGAAGCCCTTCGGCATCGCCGCCATCACCCTGGTCGCCCTGGTCGTGGCCAGCGTCCAGGCCTTCGGCATGGACCCCTGGTACGGGCTGATCGGGACCATCGAGTTCTACAGGAGCGGCTTCGAGGCAGGGGCCTACAGCTACGAGGACTTGGTCACGGTGCAGGGCATGCTGCGCCTGGCCGGCGCCGGCCCGGATATCGCCTGGAAGGCCCAGGCCGTCGCCGCGGTGCTTGCCCTGGCCGCTGTGCTGTGGGCCTGGTGGCACAAGCGTTCCCGGCCGTCCCACGTGGGACTCCAGACCGCAATCCTCGGGGCTGCGACCCTGCTGGCCGTGCCCATGGCCTACAGCTACGACCTGGTGCTCCTCATGCCGGGCGTCGCCTGGTTGTGGGCCGACATGAGGGAACGGGGCGCGAGCCTCGCCGAAGTCCTCGCCCTGGCGCTGCCCCTGGCGGCCATCCTGCCCCTCAAGGCCGTCGCCGGCGCCATCCACTTCCAGTACGCGCCGCTGGCTTCCCTCGCCCTCCTCGCCCTCGCCGTCGTCCGCCTGAACGGACTGCGGCGTCAGGCGGCCAGCGGCACCGGTGAGGAAGCCGGTTCGGTGGCTGCGGCTTCGTAGGGGAAGGCCGGGGCAACCGCCTCGGCGAGCCGCCGTTCCACTTCCGCCAGCACCGTTCCCACGGCGATGGCCTGCATGCACCGGTTGTCCCGGCAGCCGGTCCGGCGCCCGTCCCCGGGACTGAGGCAGGGGGAACAGGGCAGCCCGGCGGCGATGGCCGTGGCGTTGCCCAGGGGCCGGTAGCGCTCCGGGCTTTCCGGCCCGAACAGGGCCACCACCGGCAGGGAGGTCACGGCGGCGAAATGGGCCGGCCCGGAATCGCTGCTCAGGAGGACCGCGCTGCTGGCGAAGAGCGCCGGCAACTCGGCCAAGGCGAATACCCCGGCCAGGGACCGGCAGCGCGGGTCGCCCACCTCGGCCTCCAGGGCCGCCACCGCCGGGACATCCTTCTCGCCCCCGAGCAGGAACACGGCGGTATCGGCATGCCGGGCGAGGACCGCCTGGATGAGGGCCTTGAAGTTCGCCCAGGGCCAGCGGCGCAGGGGCAGGAGGTCGCCCACATTGGGATTGACCAGCAGGATGCGGTGGCGGGCCGGATCGAAATCCCCCCCCAGGGCCAGGAGCCGGGCCAGCACGGTCAGCCGCTCCACCGGCGTGACTTCCCGCCGGGCGACCCGGGGCAAGGCCGGCGTCCGAGGGGCTGAATCCCTGGGATAAGGCTCCAGGGCCGCGTCGGTGAGGGCCATGAGATTCCGGGCCAGATGTAGGTCCGGCCGGTAGTCGACGGTCCGGTTGTAGAGGGCGCTGCGGCCGCTCTCTCCGTCATCCGGATGGCGGAAGCCCGCCCGGCGGGCCGCCCCGGACAGGAAGGCCAAGAGGGCCGGAAAATTGGCCCGGGGGTCGATGTCGATGGCGGTGGCGATACCCCGGCGCCGGGCCCAGACCATGAAGCGCAGCACATCGGCGGCCAGGGCGACCAGGCTGCCGGTGCGCAGCCAGAAGACGTTTTCCGGCCGGACCGTGCCGGTGAGGGAAAGGCAATCCCGGTTCTGGCGGAAGATGAGGAAATGCAGCGTGGCGCCATGGATATCCCGGGCCCGCTCCATGGCGGGGTCGGCGAGGACGACGCTGCCCATTTCGGCCAGGCCGATGAAGAGCGCCGGCCCCGGCTTTCCGTTGGGCTCCGACGCCTTGCGGCCCAAGCCAAGCCGGAGCAGCCGGGCCAACCCCCGGCAGAGGGCGCCGCCGGCCACCTCGTCCAGCCAGCGCATGGTGCGGAGCCGCATGGGAAATACTAGGAGTCGGAATTCCGCATTTGGCGCTTGAGCCGCCGGAGAGTTTCTTTTTTCCGCCGGGCGACGAAGAGGGGCTCGACCGCCATGATCAGCGCCGTGACCCCGAAGGAGCCCCACACGTAGCCGGCGTAGCCCCCCATGGCGAGGAAGTCGGACAGGCTGGTCCAGTAGATGGTCATTTGGTCTCTCCCTGGAGGATCGCCTTGGCCCACTCGGTGTGGCGCTCCCGTTCAAGCAGGATGGTGCGCACCCGGGCGAAGGCCACGGCAACGGAGTACATCCAGAAACAGAGGGCCATGAGGAGCATGCCCCAGAGCATGGTGGCGGCCATGGACGGCGACTTGGTGAGCGAGACGGAGGCCCCCTGGTGCAGGGTGTTCCACCACTTCACCGAGAAGTAGATGATGGGCACATTGACCACCCCGACCAGGAGCAGCACCGCCCCGGCCTTGTCGGCCCGGCGGGGATCGTCGATGGCGGACTGCAGCGCAATGAAGCCGATGTAGAGGAAGAGGAGGATGAGCTCAGAAGTCAGCCTCGCATCCCACACCCACCAGGTGCCCCACATGGGCTTGCCCCAGAGGGCCCCGGTCCACAGGGACAGGAAGGCCATCAAGGCGCCGGTGGGGGCCAGCGCCGTGGCCATCATGCCGGAGAGGCGGGTGTTGAAGGCCAGGCCGATGGCGGCCCAGAAGGCCATCACCAGGTAGATGAACATGGACATCCAGGAGGCGGGGACGTGGATGAAGATGATGCGGTAGCCCTCCCCCTGCTGGGCGTCGGTGGGGGCGACCAGGAGCCCCAGGTAGAGGCCGGCCAGGCCGAAGAGCACGGCGAGCGTCACGAAGACCGGGATCAGCTTGCCGGCTAAAGGGTAGAAGGTCGAGGGCGACGAGAAGCGGTAAATGCTCATGGCTTTCCTCCCGGCTTCGCAGCCGGTTTCGGGTTGTTGCCGGCCTGGGAAGCGGCGGCTTCTTTCTGCTTGTCGAGCTTCTCACGCAATTCCCATGCCGCCGCCTCGGCCTTGCGGCGGAAGGGATCGTCCTTGGGGGCCAGGTGGACGTAGGTTTCCATGGCCTGCATGGCGCCGAAACTGTCCCCAAGGCCGTCCAGGGCCTCCGCCAGGCCGAAGTAGGCGTTGAGCTGGTTGGGGCGCAGTTCGGTGGCGGCGTTGAAGAAATCCCGGGCGGCGGCGTATTCCTTGAGTCCCAGGAGGGCAAAGCCGAGATTCACATGGGCTTCCGGCATCTTGGGATTGATCTGGAGGACCTTATGGAAGGCGGCCACGGCGTATTCGTACTGGCGGGCGTGGAGCATGGCCACCCCCTGCTGGAAACGCTTGTCGATTTCGAGCCGCTGCCGGGATTCCGTATGAAAAGCCGCGCGCATCTGGTCGGTGGCGTTCGGCAGCCTGTCGTAGAACGACAAAAGAAGCCCGCCGAAGGCGACCAGCATCGCCGTCAGGGCGACGGCCCGCCAGCGCACATCCTTCCGGCGCCGGGTTGCGGAGTCAGCGGACGGGGTTTGGGAATCGACGGCTTGGTTCATCGGGAATACACGGCAACGGAAGGGATAGGGAAGAGGCGCTTCAAGAGCAGGACGGCGAACATGACGATGCCTATGGTAGCCAGCGACCCGCCGATGCCCAGGCAGATGCGGGAGACGGTTTCCACGCTCCAGGTCAGGGCCAGGTCGCCCGGGGTCTTGCGGGGGGCGCCCATGAGCCCGGCGCCGGCCAGGCCCGCCATCATCAGGAAAATGCCATAACCGTAGAAGCCAAGCTGGAAGCGGATGGCCCGCTGGCTCGGCGGCTCGATGCCCAGGCGGGGCAGGAGGACGAAGCTGGTAGCCATGAAGGCCAGGGTCACGGCGCCGATGGTGCCGTGGTAGTGGGCGGTGACCAGGGTGGTCTGGCCGTTGATGGCGGCCCCCAGTACCAGCCCGGCGATGAAGAGGATCAGGGAGAGGCCGAAACCCGGCGCCGGCGCCCGGGAACCGCGCCGCAGGAAAAGGAGGACCCCCAGCAGCAGGGGCATTTCCCAGCTGGTCCAGCGCATGAGCCCGGTGTAGGCGTCGAAGTACTCGCCGGTATCCGGGCCGTGGATGAGGGGCACCAGCAGGGCTGCCCCTACCGGCAAAGCACCGAAGACGACGACGGCGGCCAGCTTCCGGGGATGGATGTCCCGGGCGGCGCCGGGGGCCAGTTCCAGCCAGCAGAACATGAGGAGGCTCAGGAGGGCGAACTGCCAGACGTGGCCGCCGGCCCAGAACAGGGTCTCGAAATAGCTGTGCCCCTCCAGGCGGCCGTCGATGGCCACCGCGGCCGCCACGATGAGGATCAGAACGGCCACCACCTGGACGGCGGCGACCCGCAGGGCGAGGGCCTGGACGTCGCCCACCGAGGCGATGCGCGGCCGCAGGGCCCCGGCGGTCCCCGACAGGCACTTGAGGGCCACACCGAAGCCTAAGTGGAATAGGGTGGAGTGGAAGGCCGGGCTGTCCTGCACCGGCTGGTAGTTGCTCATCAAGGGCATGGGCCTGCCCACGGACACGTTCAGGGCCTTGCCGGTGGCGCCGAGCGCCGCCGCCAGCCA
>JBLNBI010000471.1:0-2676 GCA_050259815.1 Actinomycetota bacterium
CCGGGACGGCCTGCGGGAGGAGCTGGAGGTTGCCCTGCCCAAGGCCCTGCGCAGCGGCGAGAAGATCATTTCCCGCCTGGTCCGGGTGGGCGGAGGCGGCCTCCCCTCGACAACCATCGACCTGACCATCCTGCCCATCGAAGACCCGCCGGCCCTGCGGGGCATGGCCATGCTGGTCTTCGCCGAGGTGCCCAATGTGCCGGCGGAACCGGAAGCTCCCCGGCGCCGGGCGGCCAAGGGCAGCCGCATCGCCGAACTGGAGCGCGCGATCGTCCAGGCCCGGGAAGAGACCCAGGCCATCCGGGAAGAGATGCAGACCTCCCGGGAGGAGCTCAAGTCCACCAACGAGGAATTGCAGTCCACCAATGAGGAACTGCAATCCACCAACGAAGAGCTCACCACGTCCAAGGAAGAGATGCAGTCCCTCAACGAGGAGCTGCAAACGGTGAACGTGGAGCTTCAATCCAAGGTGGATGAGTTGTCGGCCGCCAACAACGACATGAAGAACCTGCTCAACAGCACCGACCTGGCCACCGTCTTCCTGGACGGCGCCCTGTGCGTGCGGCGCTTCACCACCCAGGCCACCCGCATCTTCAAGCTCATCCCCAGCGACGTGGGCCGCCCCCTGTCGGACATCGTCACCGACCTGCGCTACCCGGAACTCCACGACGACTCCCGGGAAGTGCTGCGCACCCTGGTGTTCTGCGAAAAGCAGGTGCCCACCAACGATGGCCGCTGGTTCATGGTCAAGATCATGCCCTACCGCACGCTCCAGAACGTCATCGACGGGGTGGTCATCACCTTCACCGACATCACCGTGCTCATGCGCCTGGAGGCGGAACTGCGCCACCAGACCGACCTGGCCGGCTCCACCGCCGAAAAGGGACGGACATGAGCAAACCGCTAGCCTTCGATCTCCTGCGCCACCGGGCCGAAGAACAACTGGCCGGAGGCCATTTCAAGGGAGCCCTCCTGGAGGTTGATTCCCGCAAGCTGCTCCACGAACTACAGGTTCACCAGGTTGAGCTGGAGCTGCAGAACGAGGAACTTCGGCAGGCCCAGGCGGAAAGCGAAGCCGCCCTGGAGGCCTACACCCGGCTCTACGACCATGCGCCGGTCGGCTACTTCACCCTGGACCGCAGCGGCGTCATTTGCCGCCTCAACATCGCCGGGGCCGAACTGCTTTGGGGGGAACGCAGCCGCCTGGTGGGCAAGCGCTTCGGGCGGTTCGTCCTGGAACGGGAGCGCCCCGGCTTCGACAGTTTCCTTCAGGAAATCTTCGAGGGCCAGCGGACCCGCATCACCTGTGAAACCGCCCTGGAAGTCCCCGGCCAACCCCAGCGCCGCAGCTTCGTCCACCTGGAGGCGGTCGCCGACCTGGCAGCGGAAACCTGCAGCCTGGTGGCGGTGGACATCACCGCCCGCCGGGAGGCGGAAATCGCCCTGGCCAGCAGCGAGGCCCGCCACCGGCAGGCCCGGGAGGAAGCGGAGCGGGCCCACCGGGCCAAGGCCCATTTCCTTGCCCATACCAGCCAGGAACTTCTCACCCCCCTCGCCCGGATGTCCATGCTCGCCCAGAGCCTGGCCGACAACCTGGA
Source organism: Actinomycetota bacterium (assembly GCA_050259815.1). Lineage (GTDB taxonomy): Bacteria > Pseudomonadota > Gammaproteobacteria > Burkholderiales > Rhodocyclaceae > JAGTRP01. Next base: position 1,599 of record JBLNBI010000471.1, read on the forward strand.
GGGCAACCTCAATCCCCGCCAGGCGGATTACGCGGGGATGATCGCCGAAACCTGCGGCCAGTTGCGCCACCTGGTGGACGATGTGGTGGACCTGGCCGCCATGGAGGCCGGGGAGCTGACGGTGGAGAAACGGACAGTCCCCATCCCCGATCTGCTCCAGGACATCAAGCGCCAATACCAGGAGGCGGCCCGGCGCAAGGGCCTGTCCTTCGGGCTGGAAATCGGAGCTGACGTCCCGGCCGCCATCGCCACCGACCCCCACCGCCTGCAGCAAATCCTGCGCAGCCTCCTGGGCAACGCCGTGAAATTCACTGCCGAGGGCGGCATCACCCTGCGGGTCCGGCTGCTGCCCCATGGCAATCCCGGTTTCGGGCCGAAGGGAGGCGCTCCCCTGGTTGCCTTCGACGTGGCCGATACCGGCATCGGCATGTCGCCCAAAGTCCTGCGCACCCTCTTCGACTTCGTCCGCGCCGCCCCTGAACCCAGGCTGTGCGCCTTCGGCAACACCGGCCTGGGGCTGCCCGTGGTGCGCCAGATCGCAGAACGCCTGGGCGGAGGCGTGGGCCTCGCCAGCAAGGCCGGGGAGGGAAGCACCTTCACCGTCTTCCTGCCGGCGGAAGCCTGAAAAAACTCGTGGAGCGGCGACACCTTTTCTAAGGCGCATCCTCTAATTCCAACCATTGGCCACAGGCTCCCGGATGGAGGAATACCCTCTTCAATCCGGCCGTCCCTGCGTCAGCTAAGGATCGAGGTATACGCGCCATGGCATCCATCAGTCAGCCACCCATCAAGGAATTGCGTCGCCTGGCCCAACGGCGGATTCACGGCCGCCGTATGGAGGATATGTCCCAGGACTTCGACGCCCATCGGCTCCTCCACGAACTCCGGGTGCACCAGATCGAGCTGGAGTCCCAGAACGAGGAACTCCGGACAGCCCGGCTCCAGGCCCAGGCTGTCCTCAATGACTACACCGAACTCTACGACTTCGCTCCGGTGGGTTATTTCACCCTGGACCGTTATGGAACCATCCACCAGCTCAACCTGTCCGGGGCGACGCTGCTGGCCGTCGAACGCTCCC
>JBLNBI010000472.1:0-26105 GCA_050259815.1 Actinomycetota bacterium
ATAACAATTTTTTCCATGGTCAGATATAGGCCTTCAGGCAGAAGAACGCTGCCGAATCGTCGATTTCCAGAAAGTCGAACTGGATGGGGGCGCTGGCCCGGCGGGCGATTTCGATGAGCCCGATGGAGGCGCCCCGGCTATGCTCCTCGGGGGCCTCCTTGAGCTTTTCCTTATAGAAGTGCTTGAGCTCGTCCTTGCTCATGGCGGCGAGGGTGCTGAGGCGCTCCCGCAGCCCGGCGGCGTCTTGCCGGCGAATGACGTTGCCGCAGACCACGAAGAACCGTTCGCCCTCCCGGCCGACGGTGATGGTGCCCGAACTCAGTTCCACGGGCTTGCCCAGGTTGCCTTCCACCTTTTCCGCCGAATAGCGGATGATGTTCTGGACCTGTTCCACGAAGACGGAAAACACCTTCTTGGTGATGTTGGCGTCGGCGTCGTCCAGGGCCATCTTCTGGCGCAGGGCGTCCCCCAGGGCGAACAGGATGCCCTCGGACACGTAGCCGGTGAACGACAGGATGATGCCCTTGCCGGCAAGGCCCTGGTGAAAGTTGTAGTAGTCCTGCGCGAGCATGGAATCCCCCCGAGTCGACCTATCCAATGGCTGCGGCGGACATCTTCACAATCCTCGAAGCGGGTCCCCAGGCCTCTTCGGCGAGGGGGATTTCGGGCGGGAAATCCGGCAGTTGGCCGGCATTTTAGGGGAGGGAGCCTCGGGCTGTCTGCACCGGTGCTCACATGTTCTCACGGCGTTGTCGCTGGGACTGCATTCCCGGTGACGGAGGCCTCGCTCAGGGAGGCCATGGGGAGCGGGCTGGCCAGGGTCAGGACGAAGGTCGTCCCCGGGATGCCGGCATCGGCGATCTCGATGCTGCCGGAGTGGAGTTCGGCAATCTTCCTGACCACGTTCAGGCCCAGGCCGACGCCGTGTTTCCCCCGGACGTTGCCGCCCCGGACGAAACGCTCGAAGATGCTCTCCCGCTGGTCGGCGGGAATGCCGGGCCCCTGGTCTGAAACCGAGAAGCGGACGCGGTTCGGCTCTCCCCAGGCGCGGACGGCGACCTCTCCGCCAGGAGAGTATTTCACCGCGTTGTCGATCAGGTTCGACAGGGCCATCCGTACCAGGGGCGGGTCGCAGAGAAGCAGGTTGGGCAGGGCTTCGAATTCCATCGTCAGCCGGTGGTTGGGCGACCATTGCACGATGTCTGCCGCCTCCCGGGCCAGTGTTTCGGGGGAAACCGCCTGGAGTTGCAGGGCCAGGGCCTGCCCATCCACCCGTTCGTCGGCCAGGCAATTCTCCACCAGTCGGGCGAGCCGCTTGACGGCCCGGTGGATCTGTTCGCCCCGGTGGGCCAGGTCGTCGTCGCCGGCCAGGGGAACCTCGGCCAGATTGGTGGCGACGCTGTCGATGACTGCGAGGGGAGTCCGGAATTCGTGGGAAACCATGGACATGAACTGGCGTTGCTCCAGCAGGGCACGCCGCTCGCTGGCAAGGGCGCGCTCCACGTCCTGCTTGGCCTCGGCCAACTCCCGGGTGCGCTCCTCGACCCGCCGCTCCAATTCCCGCTCGGCTTGGCGGGAAGCGCCCAGGGCGGCCTGGAGATCGCGCCGCAGCGCCTCCTTGCTCGCCCAGATGCGCCGCACCAAGGCGGCGTGGATGAGGAGGAGATGGAAGGGCAGTTCCAGTTGCCAGCCCGAGAGAAGAATCGGGAAGGGAGGCAGCAGGCCCACGACGGTCAGGGTCGAGGGAACCGCCACCAGGGCGTGGATGACGAAGGCCGCCAGAAGCACCTTGGCCCCGGGGCGCATCTCCCGGCTCTGGCGAATGGACAGATGCAGGCCCACCACCGCACAGAATGGGGAGGTGAGGGAAATCCAGGGAGAGGCCAAGGGCCATTGATCGGTGAACTGGAAGGCCGCCGAGCCGGCCAGGATCAGGCTCAGGATGAAAAGCCCGCGGTCGAAGCGGGGCACCATGGCAGCGGTATCCAGGATCGTCCGCGTCAGCCAGACCTGGACGGCCATGCCCAAGGACACCAGCACGGGCACCGCGTTGCTGGCGAGGGCGGGACTGTCGGGGAACAGGAACTGGGCGTGGTAGCCGTGGAGGGACGCCACTACCAGGGTGGTGACGCCGTTGGCGATGACCAGCACGTAGTGGGACCGATAGCCGAAGACGACGGCGTAGCCGATGAAGGTGAGCATCGCGATGGCCCACACTCCGAAATAGAGCCCGGCGCCCAGGGCTTCCCCAACCGCCGCCTCGGTGAAGGCATCGGGCCGCCACAGGCCGCCGTTGACCGCCAGGGCCTTGTGGGAGCGCACCCTCAGGTAGAGGGGCTTGCCTTCGCCGTTGCCATGGATGCGGAAGAGGAAATGGTGGTGGGATATCTCCCGCCCCGAAAAGGGCCGCAGGTCGCCGGAGCGGTGCACCTTCCAGCCCGACTCCGTGGGCTCGTACACATCCAGTTCGTCGATGATGGGGGGAAAGACTTCGAGCCAGCGTTCCTCGTCCGGTCCGAAGCCGGCGGGAAGTTCCAGTCGCAGCCAGAAGGCGCTGTCGGAAAATCCGCCGGAGAAAGGCGCATGCAGCCGCCGGAAGGACTCGGGCGGCCGGGATTCCACCTCGCTCAGGGAAAGTTGCGCCGCAGGGTCCTCAAGCACCGCCAGGGAAAGATCGGTGCCGATGCGCAGCCGGTCCGGACCTCCTTCGCCGGCATGGGCCATGCCGAATCCAAGTAACAGCCAGGCCACGGCGAGACAGGCCCAGGTCCGGAGCGCTCCGAGAAGGCCTGTGAAGGTGGCTGGCTCCGTCATGGGCCGGATTGCCCGTCCTCGGCAGAGCGGCACCGAGTCACGAGAAGATGCATTGCGCGGTGAATACGAGCCCGAATCCGGGCAAGGCCTTGATGGGCAACTGGCTGCCGGTGATCTGCTGGCCCTTGCGGCGTAGCCGGGACAGCAGCATCTCTACCCGGTGGAAGTCGAATTCATCCGGCTCGCCGCCGAAGGCCAGGTCAATGTGGGCCTTGGGCACCGGTTCGCCGCATTTCTCCACCAGCCGCGACAGGAAGGCGTACTCCTTGGGGGTGAGGGGGACGACGGCTCCCTCGGGGGAAATGAGGGACCAGCTGGACCGGGCAAGCCGCCATTGCATCGACGGGGAAGCCGCCGGCGGGGAATGGGGCGTGGAAGCAGGGGCGGGAGCAGGCGCCGACGCACCAGGGCCGATACGCCGCCACAGGGCGGCGATGCCGGCCACCAGTTCCCGCAGATCCACCGGTTTGACCAGGTACAAATCCGCACCGTGTTCCAGGCCCAGCAGGCGGTCGTCCAGGGAACCCCGGGCGCTGAGGATGACGATGCCGATGCCCCGTCCGGCAATGTGGGAGGTGACCGACAGGCCGTCCTCTCCGGGAAGCCCGATATCGAGCACGACGATGTCGGCCCCTGAGGCTGCGAATTGCCGATAGAAGGACTCGGCGCTGTCCGCCCCCCAGGCCGGGTAGCCTTTTGCGGCCAGGAACCGTAGGACGTTGTCCCGCAGGTCCGGCTCATCTTCGACGATGGCGATGCGGGGCAGGGAAGCCGGCGGCTTGGTCTTGTCAATCATGGTCAAGTTGTCGTGGCGTGGTCAGCCCAGCCTTTTTGGGATGTCGGGGCGTCTGCTATATGTTGCCAGACTAGTCCACCATGATAACCAATGCGTAGCGAAGCAGGGGATGAACCTCGCTGTTTACGCCGATGGACTGTCAGGTGGGTGAAGGTCCGCTGCCCCTACATTGGCGTGATCGTGGCCCGGGCCTCCCCTCGGGAAAGCCTTGCGTCCTAGAGCGGTGCAGCTTGGCCGCCCTCGGCCGGGATCGTCGGAGGATTGAGATGCGGATACTGTTGGTTGATGACGACTTGCAGGCGGCCGGGAGCATCAAGAATGTCCTGGAGCGGGCGGGCTTCTCGGTGGAACACACTTGCGCCGCGGAGTCGGCAAGATATTCCCTGGCGGCCGTCCGTTACGATCTGGTCCTCGTGGATGCCTGCTTGCCGTGCATTGACGGGCGAACATTGGTCCGTCGGCTGCGTCGGCGGGGAATGGCAGCGCCGGTGCTTATCCTGACTTCCCGGGAGAGTCTGGACGAGCAGTTGCCCGGAATCGATCTGGAGGCTGACGACTTCATGGTCAAGCCGTTCCATTTCCCGGAATTTCTGGCCCGCATCAGGGCCCTGGGTCGCCGGACGCGTACCGCAGCCCCCTCGGAAGTCACTGCCGGGCTCCTCTGCGTGGACTTGGTGCGCCGGGCGGCAACCGCCAAGGGCGAGCAGATCGAACTTACCGGACGGGAATGGGAAATCCTCCAGCAACTGGTGCTGGCCTGCCCCAATGCGGTTCCCAAGCAGAAAATGGCAGAAAGCCTGAGCGAATGGGACCAACAGTTAACCCTAAATGCCGTCGAGATATACGTGTCCCGCCTGCGGAGCAAGCTTCAGGGGTGCGGCGTTGAAATCCGCACCATCCGTGGTATCGGCTATCGCCTGGACGAGTTGCCGGGGGCTTAAGCTCGCCGGGCGACGAGTACGGCGCTGGTGCCGCCGAAGGCGAAGGAATTGGACATGACGTACTCCAGGGAATCCGCCTTGCGTCCCCGGTTAGGGACGTAGTCCAGGTCGCACTCCGGGTCCGGCACGGTGAGGTTGCGGGTGGGGGGCAGTGCCTGTTCCCGCAGGGCCTGGAGGCAGGCCACGAATTCAACCGCCCCGGCCGCCCCCATGAGGTGCCCGTGCATGGACTTGGTGGAACTTACGGCCAAGCGGTAGGCATGGTTGCCGAATACTTCCTTGATGGCCAGGGTTTCCGTCTTGTCGTTGAGCTGGGTACCGGTCCCATGGGCGTTGATGTAGCCGATGGCATCCGCCGGCAGGCCGGCATCCTTGAGTGCGTTCCCCATGGCGGCGGACTGGCCGGCTACGGACGGCTGGGTCATGTGGGTACTGTCGCTGCCGCTGGCGTAGCCCACCAGTTCGGCGAGGATGGGGGCTCCCCGAGCCACGGCCCTGTCCCATTCCTCCAGGACCACGATGGCGGCGCCTTCCCCCAGCACCAGGCCGCTGCGGTCGGCGGAAAAGGGCTTGCAGGAGGCGCTGGGGTCGGCTTCGTCTTCCTTCGCCAAGGTGCGCAAGGCTTCCCAGGCCCTGATGGTGCCGTAGGTGAGGAGCGCTTCCGACCCGCCGGCCAGCATGGTGTCCGCGTAGCCGTGGCGGATCAGGCGGAAGGCCTCGCCGATGGCCACCGACGACGAGGAGCAGGCGGTGGTGTAAGTGAGATTGGGGCCGGCCAGCCGGTATTCCAGGGCGATGTTGGAGCCGGCGGCGCCGTTCATGGCCATTATGACGATGAAGGGATTGAGGCGAGCAGCGCCGTCCCGGTAGAGCCGGGCATAGCTCTCGTCCAGTGACGTGGCGCCCCCCATGCCGGTGCCGATGGCGATGCCGGTCCGGGGAAGGTCGAGGCCGGCCGGGTCGATGCCGGCCGATTCGATGGCCTGCCGGGCCGCCGCCAGGGAGAACTGGCTGACCCGGTCGAGGCTGGCGATCTGGCGCTTGTTGAAATACCGGTTGGGATCGAAGTCGGCCTGGGCGGCAATCCGGCACTCCAACTGGTCGACGAAGTCGGCCTTCAGGCGGCCGATCCCCGACTTGCCGGCCATCAGGGCTGAGAAGAAAGTGGCGGGATCGCTGCCCAGGGGCGAAACGATGCCTTGGCCGGTGACGGCGACACGGCGCGGATTCATGCTTTTCCCTGGGCGACGCGGGCGCGGTCGATGAGATCGACCAGGTCCTGGAAATTGGCAACCTTCACGTCGTCGTTGGAAACCTTGATATCCAAGGCCTCCTCGGCGCTGAAGACCACATCGAAGATGTCCAGGGAGTCGATCCCGATATCCTCAGGGGTCGATTCGGGCCTGATCTTGCCGGGATCGATCTCGAATTTCTCGCAGATGATCTGGGTCAGCAGCTCAGCGGTTGCCGTCATGGGGAGTCCTTTCAGCCGGTGGCTGGGGCGCAGAAGGCGGCAACCCGTTCAGCGATGTCGTCCTTGCGCTTGTCCAGGGTCAGTACGTGGTAACTGTCGTCCACAAAATAGGTTTCGATCCGCTCGGAGGCGATCCGGCGGGTGACGAAATGGGCGTTCTCGATGCTGGCCATGTCGTCCTCCACCGAATGCACCACCAGGGTGGGGCGGTGGACTCGGTCGAGGCAGGCCTTGGTGGCCCGGACGAGCCGCATGCTCTCGCGGATCACCGTGGCCGGGGTCTTGAAGTGGCCGATCTTGTCGGCAGTCCGGGCGTCGCGGTTTTCCAGCACCGAGGCGACCATGGCCCGCACCCGCTCGTCCTTGATGCCGTAGGGGGGCGGCTCTTCCCAGCAGATGAAGTGGCGCAGGGGAGTGTAGACCACCAGGGGCAGCAACAGCCGCCGACGCCACTTGGGCATATTCCAGCCGTCGTAGAAGAAGGTCGGGGAGAGGAGGGTGACGCCGGCCAGGCGGTCCTTCTTGTTCACCGCCAGGAGCAGCCCCAGGAGGGCTCCCATGGAAAGTCCCGCCACATGGACATGGCGGCACTCCCGGGCAAGGGCCTCGAAGGCCTGGTCCACGGATGCGTACCAGTCTTCCCAGGTGCTCGCCTTGAGGGTCGCCACCGAGTCGCAATGGCCGGCGAGCTGGGGACAGGCTACCGTCAGGCCCTTGCGGGCCAGGCGCCGGCCGAAATGGCGCATCTCGGCCGGGGTTCCGGTGAGGCCATGGATGAGCAGGACACCGGTTTCCCCCTGCTTCTCGAAAAAGCCGTTGGGACCGAGCACTTCATGGATGCCATGCACATTCATGCTGCCTTGTCTCCCTTTTCTCTTATTCGGCGCCGCAGCGGTGGAGCAACTGCTCGAACAGGGCGATGCCCAGGTCGATCTCTTCCTTGGTGATGGTGAAGCTGGGGGCCAGGGTGAAGACGTTCTTGTAATAGCCGCCCACGTCCAGGACCAGACCCATGCGCTTGCCGTTCGCCTCCAGATCGCCCTTCAGACCTTGGTTGAAAATGCGGTCCGCAAGTTCCCGGTTGGGGGTGTAGCCGTCCGCCTGGCACATTTCCATACGCATGGCGAGGCCCAGGCCGCTCACATCGCCCACCATCTTCCAGCGGGACTTCAGCTCTTCCAGGCGCTTCAGGAAGTAGGCGCCCTTTTCCCGGATGCCCGGTTCCAGATCGGCTTCCTGGGTCATGCGCAGCACTTCCAGGGCGGTCGTGGTGCCCAGGGGGTTGGAGGCGAAGGTGGAGTGGGTGGAACCCGGCGGGAAGACCTTGGGATTGATCAGCTCTTCCCGGGCCCAGATGCCGGAAATGGGGTTGAGGCCGTTGGTGATGGCCTTGCCGAAAATAAACACGTCCGGGACGATGCCGAAGTTTTCCCAGGACCACAGCTTGCCGGTGCGGTAGACGCCCATCTGGATCTCGTCCACCACCAGGAGGATGTTGCGCTCCTTCAAGGTCTTGGCCAGCTTGGTGAAATAGTCGGCCGGGGGGATGACGTAGCCGCCGGTGCCCTGGATGGTCTCCACGTAGAAGGCGCCGTATTCGCAGGCCTGGGCCTTGTCGTCCCAAACGCCGTTGTATTCGGTTTCGAAGAGGCGCTCGAATTCCTTGTGGCAGTACGTGCCGCAGCTTTCCTCCTTCATGCCGTAGGGGCAGCGGAAGCAGTAGGGGAAAGGCACGAACTGGGCGCGGTCGAAGTGGCCGAAACGGCGGCGGTAGCGGTAGCTGGAGGTAATGGCCGAAGCGCCGAGGGTACGGCCATGGTAGCCGCCCATGAAGGCGAACTGGAGGCTCTTGCCGGTGGCGTTGCGCACCAGCTTCATGGAATCCTCGACCGCCTGGGCGCCGCCCACGTTGAAATGGACCCGACCCTTCACACCGTACTTGTCTTCGATGTACTTGCAGATGGTCTCGGCCAGCTCGACCTTCTCGGCGTGCAGATATTGGCAGGCGAGCTGAGGAAGGGTATCGATCTGGCGCTTCAGGGCATCGTTCAGGCGTTTGTTCCGATAGCCGAAATTCACGGCCGAGTACCACATCTGCAGGTCGAGATAGGGGATATTGTCGCCGTCGTACAGGTAGGAGCCTTCGCAGGAAGCGAAAACCTTGGGGGGGTCGGCGTAATGCACCGTGTCGCCCCAGGAGCAGTAACGGGCATCTTTCTCGAGCAGGGTGATGACTTTTTGATCCATTGGGATGCTAAATCCTGTGGTTGATGAGGGTTAGAGGGTGGCGGACTGGCGCTTGCCGAAGTCCCATTCCCGGACGGCGTTCAGCACGTCGCCGAAATTCCGGACGGGGGTGTGGGGGATACCCCGGGCCTCGCAGTGGCCGATGAGAGATCCCTTGGCGAAAACCATGTCGGCGATGCCCGCCAGGCAGGCGTCGGACTTGCCGTCGCCCACGAGCACGATGGGGCCGCCGTGGCGGGCGGCCAGTTGGCGGGCGATGGCGCATTTGCACACGCCGTTGCCGCCGCCGCATTCGGCGTTGCGATGGGGGAAGGTCAGTTCCAGCCGGTCCGGGGAGACGAAATGGAGCTGGTTGGCGAAGACCGGCAGGTTATCGACACCGGCATGGCGCAGGGCGGTATGGATGGCGAAATCCAACCCGTCGCTGACCACCGCCATATGGGCGAAAGCGCCCACGTGCCGGCGGAAGGAATCGAAGTGCGGATCGAGGCGGATGGTCTTGAAGAAATTGCCCAGGGTGATATGGTCAGCCCGCACCAGACGTACCTGGGCCTGCATGCATTCCAGGGCGCTGATCCGGCCCTCCAGCCAGTCGCTTTCCAGATCCAGCCAGGCCGGGTCGGCATGGTGCTCCAGCAGCTGGTCCACGGTGTCCTCCGTCGCCAGGGTGCCGTCGAAATCGATTACGAAAATCATGGGCTTTCCAGAGAAATCGGCGGCGTGCCGCCGAAGATGGGAGTCGCTATGCAGCTCAGATGGGCCAGATTATCCCCGGGGGCGTCTGTCACCAACCTGACATTGACTGACAAACACCTAAGGGGAAAACTGTATTTTTTTTCATGCCCCAAGCATGTCCGCGAGAGTCGGTTGGTGCAGTGAGAGGCTTTTACTCTACACTTGCCGCCGGTGACGCCAAGCCCGTCCGGCGGCACTTCCCATTAGGCCCCTCCACTCCCCGATGAATTCCCTCCTTGTTCTTGCCATCTGGATTCTGAACACCGTCCTCGACTCCGGCGGCCAGCTGGCCTTCAAGGCGGCTGCCATCGAGCCGGGCGAGCTCTCCGGCCTGGCTCGATGGCGCCATATGCTGGCCAGGCCGTGGCTGTGGATCGGCGTCGCCTGTTTCATCGGCGAGTTCGTGGTCTGGCTGGCCTTTCTATCCCTGGTTCCCCTGGCCGAGGGCGTTCTGCTCGGGATGTTCAGCATCGTGGCCGTCATGGTCGGCGGGCGGATCTGGTTCTACGAGCACTTCACCCGCCCGCGCCTGATCGGCATCGGCCTGATCATCCTCGGCGTCGCCATCGTGGGAGCCTCCTGATGTCCATGAAGCGCTTCTACCTGTTCGGTTTCGTCGCCCTCATCGCCTTCGATACCCTCTCCCAGGTGTGTTTCAAGCTTGCCGCCGTCCACGCGGAGCCCTTCGCCGTGGACCTGGACTGGCTGCTGCGCATCGTCACCCAGCCTTACGTGTACGGCGCCGTCGTCGGCTACCTGGGGGCCTTCGTCACCTGGATGACCCTCCTGGAACACGCCCCCATCGGCCCTGCCTTCGCCGCCTCCCACCTGGAGGTGATCGGGGTGATGATCATCTCCGTCCCGGTATTCGGCGAATACCTGAGCGCCATGCAAATCCTGGGGGCAGGACTCATCGTGGCGGGCGTCGCCTGCCTGGCGCTGGGGGAGACCTCGGATGCCCACGTCCCCCGCTAGGGAAGAGATTCCACCCACCGCCGGCCTGCCCCTGGGTCTTGGGGACTTCCTGCCTTCGCGCAGGGGGAGGCTCCCGGCGGCGATGGCGGATTTCCTCGGGGTGCCCCAGGTCGGCATCGAATGTTCCGGTACGGCCTGCCTGGTGGTCATCCTCAAGACTCTCCAGCGGCTTTCGGGGCGGCGGACCGTGGTGGTGCCGGCCTATACCTGCCCGCTGGTGGTCTTCGCCGTCGCCCACTGCGACCTGCGGCTGCGGCTTTGCGACCTTGCTCCTGAGAGTTTCGAGCTGTGCCCGGCTGAGCTCGAAAGGGTCTGCGACTCGGACACCCTGGCCATCCTGCCCACTCACCTGGGCGGCCGGGTAGCCGACCTCGCCCCGGTCCTTTCCGTCGCTGCCCGCCGGGGAGCCTTTGTCATAGAGGATGCCGCCCAGGGTCTCGGCGCGCGGGTGGGGGGCAGTAGCGTCGGCCTTGGGGGAGATGCCGGTTTCTTCAGTCTGGCGGCGGGGAAGGGGCTCAGCCTCTTCGAGGGCGGTGTCTGGGTCGCCCGAGATCCGGCCATGGCCACGGAACTCGCCCGTACCAGCGCCGAAACCATCCCATCGAGGCCCTGGCTGGAGGCTTTTCGCTGCCTCCAGTTGCTAGGCTACTGCGCCGTCTATCGGCCAAAGCCCCTGCGCTACGCCTACGGCGCGCCGCTGCGCCGGGCTCTCAAGGACAACGACCCGGTGGCGGCGGCAGGGGATGTTTTCTCCCCGGACATTCCCCTGCACCGGGTATCTGCTTGGCGCCAGTCGGTGGGCTGCCGGGGGCTTTCCCGCTTGCCGGACTTCCAGGCGGCCCTGCGCGCCCAGGCCCTGAGGCGGCTGCCGAGGCTGGCCGGGCTGCCCGGGGTCAAGGTGTTCGCTGACCGGGCTGGGGAGAAGGGCACCTGGCCTTTCTTCATGCTCCTGCTGCCCGATCAGCGAGTCCGGGATGCAGTCCTGGACGAGCTGTGGGGAAGTGGCCTGGGCCTGGCCCGGATGTTCGCCCATGCCTTGCCGGATTACGACTACCTGCGTCCCTGGTTGGCGCCGGAGGATTGCCCCAACGCCCGGGACTTCGCTGCCCGCTCCATGACACTCTCCAACAGCCTGTGGCTGGACGATGCCTGCTTCGAGCGGGTCGTGACCACCTTGACCCGTCACCTCCGGTAAGCCGCCTCGATCCACGCCAGCAGGCGACGATTGACGGCCATCTGCTGGGCCTGCCAGGCGGCCAGGATATCTTCAGGGATAGCAGGTTGGTCATCCAGGGCGCTGAGCCAGCGTTTCCAGGCGGCTCGGTAGCGGTAGATGGAGATTTCGCCGGTAATGTCGCTTCCCACCAGGCGGCCCGCCAGGGACTCGATGATCCGGCCGACCTGCTCCAAATCGAGCTCCCCCTGGTCCCAGTTGGTCCGGGCCACCTCGGGGGCCAGGACATCCTTGTCGATGGAGAGATAGACGGGGATATCCTCCCGGCGCTGCTGGGCGGTGAAGGCCTCGATCAGGGCGTCGCCGGTGTCGAAGCGCCGGACGCTCTTTCCCAGGCCGACGGCCTGTGCCCAACCGGTATCGACACCGATGGTCCAGTAGCGGACCCGTCCGCGGTAGAGGGGCAGGAGATGGTTTTCCCAGGCATGGGCCAGGCCCACGTCCCCGGAGCAGATGCCCAGCACGTGGATGGTCCGGATGCCGGGCAACCGGGCGGCGTGCCGGACCCAGGAGCCGCAGTGGATGCCGAAGGGGAAGCGCATGTTGTCCGGGTGGTTGTCGAACACCACCATGTCAAAGGGGCCCGAGTAGCGCAGGCGCTTCAGCAGGAGATGGCTGAGGTGGTGAAAGTCGCCGCTGCCCAGGAAGACGGTGCCGTAATCCTCGGGCATCTGCGCCGCAAGGGCCTTCTCGAATGCCCGCCACACCCCCATGCCGCAGCCGAAGCGGATCGCCTCCTGCCATTCGGCCAGGGGCAAGAAACTGGCTTCCCTCAGGCCCGCCAGCGAGCCGTCCAGGTCAAGGACGAGGGGCGTTGCCATGGGCGTCGAACCAGGCACGGTCATGCTCGAAACGGCTGGAAATGCGCTTCAGGAAGCTCCGCAGCGGCGGATTGCGGACATAGACCGCGTGGCGGGTAAAGGTGAAACTCGCCCCTAGGTAAGCCTTGATCTCCGGGTCGGTCCAGCCCGCCACGTAATGGCTGAGGCCGTGTTCCTGGGCAAAAGCCAGGTTCTCCAGCCAGCTGACGAAGTAGAGGTTGTGGTCGCGGGCGGCGGGGTAGCGGAAGCCCACGTACTTGTCGATGAGCATGCCTTCGTGGATGAAGCAGAGGTTGAAGCCGATCAACTCACCCTCGGCACGGTACAGGAAGAGCCGGCCATCTAGGGTATCGTCCTGGAGAATGGCCCGGAAAAAGCCCGGGGTCAGCAGGTCGAAGTGGATTTCGCTCTGGCCATAGACCTCCAGGTAGAGGGCGTAGAGTCGGTCCAGGAAGGCGGGGTTCCGGAACGGTTCGCCTCCGGTGACAAGGATTTCGATGGACAGCCGGTCCCGAGCCTTCAGTTTGCGCCGGATGTCCTTGCGGCGGCCGGAGGAGAGGCGCGACAGGTATTCCTCGGGGCTGGCGAAATCGATGGGCACGTAGGCCAGGGCCTGGCCTTCCACCATGATGAACCCCAGTTCCTCGCAGGCGGCCGTGAAGGCGCTAGCGTAGTCCCGCTGATCCTGGGGTAGCAGGGGGGATGCGTCCGGGATGTCCTTGACGATGAGCAGGCGGGTACCCTTGCCCCAGGCCGCGAGCAGCGTGCGGGGCAGGTCGTTGGACGGCACGCCGGCGGGCATGAGGGCGTATTCGCTGGCGGTGGTGCCGAAGAAGCAGGTACGCCAGGTGATCAGCCGACGGAGCCAGCGGCTGCCGGGCAGGGAAGCGGCAAGCTGCAGGGTTTCCGGGTCGGCGGTGGTGAGCAGGTCGAAGTCGGCGAGGAAGCCAGGCATTCCCTCCGGCGACAGAAACGCCTCGAAGCCCTCCGGCGGATGTTCCAGGAAATGGCGGATCAGGCCGGGCGGCTCAAGTCCGTTGATGCAGGGCGACAGGGAGGGAAGTGGCTGGGGAGTCATGTATCGGCAGACGGATGACGGCGGGCAGGCCAACGTGCTATGACAACGAACGATTCCCTGGCGCCTTCAATCCGTTATTATCCCCATTTTTCCGAGCATCCCACCTGATGTCAGCATACCGAAACGGAATTTCCGTTAGGCTGTTCGGGTGGTTTTACCCCTCCTGCCGACAAATAACCGCTACTCCCACCTAAGCCCGACGCCATGAAGAAGTCCGCCAAGATCACCACTCCGCTGATGCTGGCCTCCCTGTTCGCCAGCGCAGGCCTGTGGGCCTACCAGCAGGAGGAAGCCGGCTCCGGCCAGAAGGCTGCGGACAACCCGGCGGAACGCCCCTCGGTGCTGGCCCAGGCCAAGCAGTCGGCCACTGAACCCCTGGTCAGGGCAACCAGCGCCCCAGCCCAGCCCGCCGCTATGAATGCAGCCTCCGCCGAGAAGCCCGTCAGCGGCCCCAAGCTCCATCGCAGCCTCGCCAAGGGCAGCGGCAGCTCAGTTCCGTCGGGGGCATCCGATCAGCCACGGCAGGCTGCTGCCGAACCAGCGGTCGAAAACCCATCCAAGGGCGAGAAGGTCGCCGTAGCCAACATCCCCCGCCTGCCTGAAGCCCGCACCCCTATCCCCAGCGAAACCAAGGGTGAGGAATCCACCACCTTCGCTTTCGGCGCCGGCGGCGCCCAGATGCCCCGCTGGCTGGGTTCCAACCGGAAGAAGAGCTTTTCGGTCCCGTATATCAACATCAACTGGAAGGACCGGGTGGAGTTTTCCACCACCAACGGGCTGATCGTGGACCTGATCCACAACGGCCCCTGGCACGGGGGCGTGGTGGGCACCATGATGTGGGGCCGCTCCTACGGCGACCTCGGCTCCCTGTCGACCCGGGTCCCCACCCGGACCAACACCCTCCAGGGTGGCCTTTACCTGGAATACGCGGTGACCAAGGAGCTGAGCGTCGGCACTCGCCTGCGCCATGATATCCAGGGGACCGGGGCGGCTTATGCCGACGTCTACGCCGATATGGACCTGCCCAGCCCGGGGCTCATCGACCACAGCGTGCGGGTGGCGGCGGAAGCCATGAACCGCTCCGCCATGCGCCGTTACTTTGGCGTTGCCCCCGACACCGCCGCGGCCCTGGGCACCTCGGCCTACCAGCCGGGGGCGGGGGCCAGCCAAGTGACTGTGTCCTACGACCTGTTCGTGCCCACCAGCCAATCCACCGGAGTGGCCTTCTCGGCGGGTTACGGACGGCTGGCCCGCACGCCGGGGGATAGCCCCCTGGTCCGCGACTTCGGCAGCGTCCATCAGCGCAACGCCATGGCCGCCTTCCTCTACCACTTCTGAGCACTCCTCAGCCCAGGTCCACCGGCACGAAAATCCGGGCGTCGTTGCGCTGGATGAGGAGGGCGATTCGCTTGCCCGCTTTGCCGATCGCTGCGCGCAACTGATCGGCGCCAGTAACGGGCTCCCCGTTCACCGACAGGACCACGTCCCCCGGCTGGATGCCGGCCCGGATGCGGGCGGAAACCTCGTCCAGTTCGAAGGGCTTCACCAGGTAATCGTCCGCTCCCGTATCCAGGCCCTTGACCCGGTCCGCCACCGCATCCCGGGCAGTGATGACCAGGACGGGCACTGGATTTCCCTGTCGGCGCAAGTCGGCAAGGATTTCCAGCCCGGCCTTGCGGGGTAGCCCCAGGTCCACGAGCACCGGCTCGTACACCCCGTTGGCCAGGGCCAGTTCCGCGGCGGCCCCGTCCTGCACCCAGTCGACAGTGTGGTCTTCCTGGCGCAGGCCGCTCTGGATGCCGGCGCCAATCATTGGATCGTCTTCGACAAGGAGGAGTCGCATGCAGGTTAAGGAAAGGAACGATCCCGTAACTTAATCCCATCCGGGAAGGGAGGGAAAGATGTCTATGACCAAGAGAGCGCCCTATGCCGCGCTGGCCGCGGTGGTCCTTTATGCCGCCCTGGTCGGGGCCATCCGCGGAACGGACGGGGATATTCCCTCGGCAACGGCCATCAATGGCCTGGACCAGGTTCTCTATTTCCGTTATCTGGATATCCAGGCCTACGTCCAGGGCAATGTGCCGGCGCGCTGGGCTGTCGCTTTCGCCTCTACGGTCGCCGTCGAGTGCTTTGTCCTCGGGCTGATGCTCAAGAACCACGACTTCCGGGTGGTGGCCCGGGCGGGGTTCCTGGCCAGCCTGTCCACCCATCCGGTCTTCTGGTACTGTCTGACGGGGCTGCGGACCGACTATGCCTTCTGGGTCGTCACCCTGGAGCTGGCCATCGCTGGCGTGGAAGCCGTCGTACTCTCGGCCGTGCTGGAGGACGTATCCGTCCGCCGGTGCCTCGTGCTTTCCCTGGCGGCAAACGGCGCGTCGTTTCTGCTCGGGCTGTTGGGCATTTCCGGTTGAACGCCATCAGCCGGGCATCTTCCTGCCAGCCTCCCGGGATGGCGGCGGGACGAGGTCGGCGACGGTCAAGCCCTCGAGGGCGCCGGCTAGGGCCTCGTCGATGCGACCGGCAACCTCTGCCACCCGGGGCTGGGCCGGAAAGAGGTCCGCTCCGCCCCAGTCCGAATCGCCCGCCGTACGCATGGCGTTCACGACCTCGACGAGGGACAGGCTCGAAAGCGCCTTGGCCGGGAGATAGCCGGAGGGGATGCCGACCACCCGGCGCACAAGGCCCTGCTTTTCCAGTACCTCTAGAACGAGCCGCAACACCGAGCCCGGAACGCGGAGCCGTCGGCCCAGCGTTTCCCCGGTCGGGGGCGGGTGGCCGGCAATGAAGGCCTCCGCCAGCCCGGCCATGACGGTCAGGGCGAGCCTTTCCCCCGTCTTGCCCGTAATGGCGGGTTCGTCGCCCCGGGATGCGAGGTACTCGGGGCATTGGTAGTAGAAGGCGACGCTCGCCCCGAACAACACGATGCGCCAGCTCAGGTACAGCCAGGTCATGAACAGGATGAGGATGGCGAAACTGGAGTAGATGGCCTGGTACTGCCGGGAGGAGGAGGCGAATTCGGCAAAGGCCCAGCCGGCGGTCTGCCAGGCCGTGCCCGCCACCACGGCACCCACCAGGGCCGAGGCCACCCGAACCCGGGTATTGGGGATGAAGTAGTAGGCGACGGAGAAAGCCACCATGACCAGCAGATAGGGCGTAAGGCGCCCGAGGGCTACGAAAATTCTGCCGAAGGGCTCGATGGCGACGATGTCCTGGACGAGATCGGCATTCATGGCCGAGGCGGTGAGACCCATGGCGGAAAAGACCAGGGTCGGGCCGACCAGGAGGAGGGTGAGGTAGCGGCTGAAGCGCTCGCCGAAGCTGCGGGGCTGGGCAATGTGCCAGATGAAGTTGAAGGCCTCTTCCACTTTCTGTACCAGGGACACTGCTGTGAACAGGAGGAAGGCCAGGCCCATGGAGCCCAGGACCCCGACGTTCATGTTGTCGATGAAGGTGACGATGCGTTCGGCAATATCGCTGCTGCTATCGCCGAGGGGAGCCAGGACGCCCAGGAGCAGAGGGCGTATCTGGTTGTGAACCCCGAAGGCCTTGAGGATGGAGAAACTGAGGGCGAGAAGGGGAACCAGGGAGAGGAGGGTGGTATAGACCAGCCCCATGGCCCGGAGGGCAAGGTCGCCCCGGGTGTTGTCCCGGATCAGCACCGCCACGGTGCGGGCCAGCCGCAGGCCCACCGACCGCCATCGCGGCAGTCCCGGCGCCCTCTGCCGCCAGAGGGCGCTTTCCAGCCGATGGCGGTACTCGAAGGCATTCATGTCGGAAGCCGGTGCAAAGGCCATACCCAGCCGCTCAGCCCCCTGTCAAGACTTGACTTATGCACAAATACACAACCCATACCATTGGCGGACGAAATACCGACCGGCTACCGAAATACCCGCACTACATCTTGACAAACCATAATAAATCATTGGGTTAGCACTCTGCCCAAGAATGGGGCGGCATAAGGTGAATCCCTTACGGGACACGCACTTAGGCCGCTTCCTCAGCAATTTCCCACAGAGTTATCCACAGAAATTGTGGATAACGGGAAGTCCTCCATCTATGAGAGAATTGCCGCCCTGAATAACCATTCCTCAAGCGGATCACCCATGGTGTACAAAGTCTTTGTCGACGGCCAGGAAGGAACCACCGGCCTGCAGATCAACGAATACCTCGCGAAGCGCGCCGATATCGAAGTGCTGAAGATCGATACCGACAAGCGCAAGGATCTCGCCGAGCGCAAGCGCCTGATCAATGCCTCCGACGTGACTTTCCTCTGCCTGCCGGACGACGCCGCCAAGGAATCCGTGGCCCTGGTGGATAACCCGAACACCTGCGTCATCGACGCCTCCACCGCCCACCGGGTCAATCCCGCCTGGACCTTCGGCCTGCCGGAACTGGCCAAGGACCAGCGCGCCAAGATCCGCGCCAGCAAGCGCATCTCCAACCCGGGCTGCCACGCCACCGCCTTCATCCTGGCCCTCAGGCCCCTGGTTGCCGCCGGCCTCTTGCCCGCCGACACCCAGATCGCCGCCAATTCCATCACCGGCTACTCCGGCGGCGGCAAGAAGATGATCGCCGACTACGAGGCCGCCAGCGCCAGTCCCACCCAACTCAAGGCCCCGCGCTCCTACGCCCTGGGCCTCGCCCACAAGCACCTGCCGGAAATGGGCGCCTACACGGGCCTCACCGCCGCGCCCATCTTCCAGCCCATCGTCGGTCCCTTCTACAAGGGCCTGGCCGTGACCGCCTACCTGCATCCCAAGCAATTCACCCGCGAGGCCACCCCGGCCGACGTGCAGAAAGTCCTGGCCGAGTACTACGCCGGCGAAGCCTTCATCCGGGTCGCCCCAGTGGACCTGGAAGCCAACACTGACGGCGGCTTCTTCGACGTGGAAGCCAACAACGGCACCAACCGGGTGGACCTGTTCGTCTTCGGCAACGAGGAGCGCATGCTGGTGGTCGGTCGCCTGGACAACCTGGGCAAGGGCGCTTCCGGCGCCGCCGTCCAGGCCATGAACGTGCACCTGGGTGTCGAGGAAAGCCTCGGCCTGGTTTGACCGATCCCGCCGCTTCCCTTGCATAAAAGGCCTTCCCCGGAAGGCCTTTTGTTTTTCAGCGGGTCTTCCGCATCCGCTTGATGCCCAGGGCGCCCGCCATGGCGGCCATGAGGAGCATGAGGGAGGAGGGCTCGGGCACGGTGGCCGGGCGGATGTCGCCGAAGAGCCCGTGATCCTCGATCTGCCCTCCGCCGGAGATGCCGGCGGTAAAGAACAGCTCGTCCAGGAGGCCGCCCTTGCCGCCGTTCCCGAACTTCAGGCCCCACAGCCCTTCGATGGTGATGGGCTTGCCGGAGGCATCGGTCAGGGTTCCCTTGAGGGCGCCGGTCACCGGGTCGAAGGCGTGGATCATGCCGTCGCCGAAGTTTCCGACCAGCAGATCCTTGGAAAACTGCCCGAAGCCCGATGGCGCCAGGGCGAGCCCCCAGGGAGAGTTCAGCACGCCCTGGGTGACCAGGCGCTTTTCGAGGTGGCCATTGAGGTTGAAGACATCGATGAAGCCGTTGCCCAGCCCGGCCACGTCGTCATGTTTGTCGGCATCCTGCTTGGCATAGGTGACGTAGAGCTTGCCGCCGATGTTCTGGATATTGAAGGGGGCGAAGCCGGCGGGCAGGTTGGGGTCCTTGAAGCTGCCGGTCAGGTGGCTCTGGGCGAAGCTGCCGTTATAGACGTCTACGGTGCCGGCATGGAAGTTGGTGGCGTACAGGTAGTCATGGTTGCCCACGCTGCCGATGGCCAAGCCCTTGTAGATGGCGCCGGAAGCCGAATTGTCCGCCGTGAGCCGGGCGGTGGAACCCTGGGCGGCATTCCAGGCGGCCAGGGTGCCGTCCTCGGTGGCGAAGATGAAGGACGCTTTGCCTCCCGACGGGAGATTGAAGGCGTTGGTCGAGTTGAATACCTGTCCGGTGGGGGCGGACGGCGGAGTTCCGCCGGCGGGGGGCGGGATGGTAACGGTGAGCGGCTGCTTGGTTCCGGTCGTATCGTAGATGGTCGATACCCCGGTTCCGTTGTCGGAAACCCACAGGGGGCCGGTGGGCGAGGAGGAAATGCCCCAGGGATTCTGCAGGTTGGGGTCGGTCGTAGCGGCGACGCCGGGCAGGTCGGAAACCAGGTTCTCCTGGATGTAGGCTGCCCAGGCGGGTAGGGGCGTCGCCAGGGCGGCGGGGAAGAGGGCGGCCGCGCAAAGGGCGCGGATACCGATGGCCAAAGGTTTCATAGGACTTCCTTTCGTTGGCAAAAGGCGCCGTTCCCTGTCCGGGAGACGGCCAGCCTGTTGAAGCACAAACTGCGCAAAGAAATCCTAAGCCATGAACACAAAAGGAATTTTGTTTTGAAGCGCTGGCAGGTGGTCACCGTCTGTAAGCCATTCCGACAGCGGCGGCCAACGCCACCAGGACAACCGGAATTACGAGGGCTACGGGCCTCTGCCGTGGGCTTGCCGTCATGATGGCACCTATCCGGGTTCAAGGACGCCTTCACTGTAGGGGGCCGGTACACAGAGGCAATACGGCGCACACCCGCCCGATGGGGCAGGTAATCCGGACCATTCCATCCCGCGGGGAGCTGACCTTGTTGCCTGTTTGTAGTAGCCTTCGCGGTCCTTTTTCCACTGGAACGTCGTTTTTCCCTATGGCGGCATCATTGCCTCGTACTAGCTTCAACAGTCCAAGGCTCATCCGCCTGCTGGATGACTTGGGCGTTGCCGACGTGGACGTTTCCAAACTGTCCTTCGCCGAGCGGCTGGGGCAGTGGATGGACATCACCGATTCCATTTCCCTGAGCGCCGCCCTCAAGGCGAACCTGGCGGGCAAGGATGTCCCGGCGGGCGGCGACATCGAGGCGGAATTGACCCGGATCCGCAAGGCCCTGACGGATTCCATCATGGCGGAGAAGGGGCTCAGGATCGGCGTCGCGCCGCTACAATTGCCCACCCCGGCACCGGAAGCGCCCGTGGAAGAGGTCACCGATTTCACTCCCTTTCACCGCTACTACACCGGCCTGCAGCGGGACATGGATGCGGGCATCGGCGCCCTGCGGGCCAAGGGGCGGGCGGCCCTGATGGGAGGTTCCCCGTCCCAGAAGCGCCTAGCCGCCCTGGACGCAGCCCTGTAGCAGTCCCTGGCCCCAAAGGAGCGCAACTTCCTGGCGACCGTGCCCTGGCTTCTGGAAAAGCGCTTCAACCACCTGCGCAAGGTGCATCAGGAAGCAACCGGGTGGCAGGAACGCTTCCGCCGGGAGATGCAGGACATCCTGCTCGCAGAACTGGACCTTCGCTTGCAGCCCGTGGAAGGGCTGGTGGAAGCGCTTAGCAACGAGGTATCAATACACCAATGAATCGGAATCTTTGCATCGCTGCGTTCTCCCTGGGCCTGGCCGCGGTCGCCTGGGTGGCGGTGGGGTACATCGGCTCCCATCCCCTGGCCTTCTTCATGACCATCGCCATCGGCCTGGTCTACTCGGTCGGCGCCCTGGAGATGCTGCGCTTCCACCAGGCCACCGGTTCCCTGGCCCTGGCCCTGAAATCCATTCCGGATAGCATCGAAAATCTTGGCCACTGGCTGGACGGAGTGCATCCCTCCCTCCAGAACCCGGTGCGCCTGCGCATCGAGGGGGAGCGGGTGGGCCTGCCCGGCCCGGCGGTGACGCCCTATCTGGTTGGCCTCTTGGTTCTAATGGGCATGCTGGGCACCTTCCTGGGCATGGTGGTGACCCTGAACGGCGCCGTCCTCGCCCTGGAGAGCACCACCGACCTCCAGACCATCCGCGCTGCCCTGGCCGCCCCGGTGAAGGGCCTGGGGGTGGCCTTCGGCACTTCGGTGGCCGGCGTCGCCGCCTCGGCCATGCTGGGCCTCATCTCCGCCCTGTGCCGCCGGGAGCGGCTCCATGTCGGCCAGATGCTGGACAGCAAGATCGCCACCGTCCTGCGGGTCTTTTCCATGACCCACCAGCGCCTGGAAACCTTCAAGGCCCTCCAGTACCAGGCCCAGGTCCTGCCCGACGTGGTGGACAAGCTCCAGGCCATGATGGCCCAGATGGAAAAGCAGAGCCAGCAGCTGAACGAGCGCCTGATTTCCAACCAGGAAGGCTTCCACCGGGACGCCAAGGAGGTCTATTCGGGCCTGGCCGCCTCCGTGGACAAGTCCCTGAAGGAAAGCCTCACCGAGAGCGCCCGCCTGGCCGGGGCCACCATACAGCCGGTGGTGGAAGCCACCATGGCCGGCATCGCCCGGGAGACCAGCCAGTTGCATGAGAAGACCGTCGGCACGGTGCAGCAGCAGCTCGACGGCTTGGCGGAGCGCTTCGGCACCACCGTGTCCACCGTGGAAAACACCTGGACCGCCGCCCTGGCCCAGCACCAGCGCACCAGCGAGGAGATGACCGGCGGCCTGGAAAAATCCCTGGAAGCCTTCGCCCAGACCTTCGAGCAGCGTTCGGCCTCCCTGCTGGCAACAGTGGACGGCGCCCATGCTTCCCTGCGGACCGACCTGGCCGCGACGGTGGCCGGCATCGCCAGGGAAACCACCGCCCTTAATGAACGTCTGGCCGAAACCGTCACCGGACAGGTGGAAGGCCTTTCCGCCCGCTTCGGCGGCACCGTCACCGAGGTGGCCCGGGCCTGGACGGATGCCATCGCCAAGCACGAGAGCGCCAGCGCAGGGCTCGCCCAGGATATCCGCGCTTCCCTGGAGGGCGTCGCCCAGTCCTTCGAGGAGCGTTCGGCGGCCCTCGTCGCCCGGATCGGCGAAACCCAGGCCGCCCTGCAGTCCGAACTGGCCGGGAAGGACCAGGCGCGCCAGGAGGCCCTGGCCCGGTCCCTGGAAGCCATGGCGGCATCCCTCAAGGGGGAATGGCAGGCGGCCGGCGACCGGACCCTGGCCCAGCAGGAACAGATCTGCCGGACCCTGGGGGAAACCGCCCGGGACATCGCTACCCAGGCGGAGGCCCACGCCACCAACACCATCAACGAAATCGCCCGGCTCATGCAGGCTGCTGCCGAGGCGCCCCGGGCCGCGGCCGAGGTCATCGGCCAGCTGCGCCAGGAGCTCTCCGACAGCATCGTCCGGGACAACCAGCTCCTGGAAGAGCGCACCCGCATCATGGCGACCCTGGGCACCCTGCTGGAGGCCATCAACCACGCCTCCACCGAGCAGCGGGGCGCCATCGACGCCCTGGTGTCCTCGTCGGCGACCTTGCTGGAGCGGGCGAGCAGCCAGTTCAACGAACGGGTGGAGACGGAATCCGCCCGGATGGTCGCCGCCGCCTCGGAAGTGGCCGCCGGGGCCGTGGAAGTCTCCAGCTTGGGCGAAGCCTTCGGCCTGGCGGTGCAGCTTTTCAGCGAATCCAACGAGAAGCTCATGGCCGGCCTGCAGCGCATCGAGAGTTCCCTGGGCAAATCCATGGCCCGCAGCGACGAGCAGCTCGCCTACTACGTGGCCCAGGCCCGGGAAATCATCGACCTCTCCATCCTGTCCCAGAAGCGGGTGGTCGAGGACCTGCAACGGCTTTCCGGCGCGCCGGCGGCCGGTGAGGTGGCCTGATGGAAGACATCGACGCCGCCGTCGACCACGCCACGCCGGTCTGGGCCGTCTTCGGCGACCTGATGTCGGGGCTGCTGGGGGCGTTCGTCCTCATCCTGGTGGGCGTGCTGGGCGTGCAGCTGGAACTGGTTTCCACCCTGGAAGCCGAGGTCAAGAAGCGGCAACAGGAAGAGCAGCGGCGCGAGGCCCTGGAGAAGGCCCTGGCCGGCCCCTTGGCCTCCGGCCGGGTGACCCTCAACAACGGGCGCATCGGCATCAGCGGCGCCGTGCTGTTCGCGCCCAATTCGGACAAACTCCAGCCCGAGGGCACGCAGCTCCTCAAGAGCCTGGCGGCCCCCATCGGCGCCTACCTGGGAGCCCGGGAAGAGATCCTCATGGTCAGCGGCTTCACCGACGACCGGCCGGTGCGGGACACCAACCAGCAGTTCGCCGACAACTGGGAACTCTCCGCCCAACGCGCCCTGACCGTGACCCGGGCCCTGATCGAGGCCGGGGTGCCATCGTCGTCGGTCTTCGCCGCCGCCTTCGGGGCGGAGCAGCCGGTAGCTTCCAACGACGATGCCAAGGGACGCTCCCAGAACCGCCGGGTGGAGATGGCGCCGGTGCCGAAGACTGCCCGGGCGGCTGCCAAGACCAGTGAGTGAGGCTGCCGCCCATCCTCTGGTGCGGTCGCTCCGGGAGCGGGGCGCGGATCGCCTCGACCCCGTCCGTTTCCGCTTCATCGAGGCCCTGGCCCGGCGAGCCGATAGCCGCGAGGGGGCGACCCGAAGCCTGCTGGAAGGGCGCCTGGCCAACGCAGTACGGGAATACGGCGAGCGCTTCGAGAAAGCCCAAGGCAGGGCAGGGGAGTCCGCCCCCGACGCAGACAAGCCTTCCCCCCTGGCCGAACTCCTCGCCCATATCGCCCGGCAATCCTCTGAGGCCGTCCAGGCACCAAGCGCCGAGCCGCTCCCGGCGGAAAGCGCCCCTGTCCGCACCGAACTCAAGGCGGTCAGCCAGTTCCGGGAGACCTGGTCCCGGCTCAGCCTCGACCAGCGCCTGGCCGAGGCCCTGGCCTCCGGCCCCGAGAATGCCGGGCCGCTGAACTCCCACCTCCTGGTGCTCCAGTCCCTCAAGGTCATGCGGGATATCGCGCCGGATTATCTCAACCGCTTCATCGCCTATGTGGATGGCCTGGTCTGGCTCGAACAGGCCCAGGGCATGAACGCACCGGCCCCGAAAGGCGCCGCCCGCAGCGAAGGCGCCAAGAAGCGGGCTTCCGGCCGCACCAAGTCGGCTTGAGCATTCGGCGGGAAACCGCCGCGTCCCATCAGGGTCTGAACGGTCTATTGCCGTCAACAAGGGGCCGCGATGCCCGAGAGTCCCTCATCCAACTTGTCCGCCGACTGGCCGTCTCTGCCCTACGAAGCCTGGCGGGACACTTGTGTCACCCTGCACCTGTGGACCCAGATCGTCGGAAAGATCCGCCGAAGGCTGACGCCTTGGGCCAATCATTCCTGGAGCGTCCCGCTCTACGTCACCGCCCATGGCCTGACGACTTCGCCCATTCCCTACGGCAACCGGCTGTTCCAGATCGACTTCGATTTCGTAGACCATCGCCTGCTGATCCTGACCGGCGATGCGCCAACCCGGTCGATGCCCCTGGCGCCCCGCCCGGTGGCCGATTTCTACGGAGAGCTGTTTGCGGAGCTCGCCGCCCTCGGCCTGGACATCCGCATCCACGGCGTCCCCAACGAGGTTGCCGATGCCATTCCCTTCCGGCAGGACACGATCCACGCCGCCTATGACCCGGTGTATGCCAACCGCTTCTGGCGGGCTGTTGCCCAGGCGGACCGGGTTTTCAAGGAATTCCGCAGCCGCTTCACCGGCAAGGCCAGCCCGGTGCACTTTTTTTGGGGAAGCTTCGACCTGGCCGTGACCCGCTTTTCCGGTCGCAGCGCCCCGGAATTCTCGGGCAGCGTGCCGAATTGCCCAGACTGGGTGATGCGGGAAGCCTATTCCCATGAGGTCAGCAGCTGCGGCTTCTGGCCGGGCAACGATGCCTTGCCCGAACCGGTGTTCTACGCCTATGCCTATCCGGAGCCGGCGGGATTTGCCACCAGCCGGGTGCGGCCCGATGCCGCTGGCTATAGCAGCAATCTCCGGGAATTCATCCTGCCCTATGAGGCTGTCCGCCAGGCACCCTCGCCGGACGCCGTGCTGCTGCAGTTCCTGCAGGATACCTATGAAGCGGCGGCCGACCTGGGCGGCTGGGACCGGCTGGCTTTGGAGTCGCGGGCCGGCCTGCCCGGAACAACAGGAGAAACCGACCATGAGCGATGACTTGTGCGCCCATATCGAGGCCATCGAAGAGATCAAGCAGCCCAAGCGCCACGAGTGCGAGGAGTGCATCAAGACCGGCGCGGACTGGGTCCATCTGCGGACCTGCCAGACCTGCGGCGCCACCCTGTGCTGCGACGATTCGCCCAACCGCCATGCGACTCAGCATGCCCATGCCACTGGCCATCCGGTCATCGCATCGGCGGAAGCGGGCGAACACTGGCTATATTGCTACCCGGATGACGCCTTCGCCGAATACGAAGCCTAAGAGGGCAGGGGAGTCACCCGCTATCCGGGAATCTCCGCTTCAACCAGCTTCGCCAGCAGGGTCAGGGATTCCTGCCATCCCAGATAGCAGGCCTCGGGCGGGATGGCGTCCGGAATGCCCTCCTGGACGATGCTCAGTTCGGTTCCGCAGAACACCGCTTTCAAGGACACCGTCGTCACCATCTCCCCGGGCAAGTTGGGGTCGTCGAAGCTGTCCGTGTGGCGAATGCGCTCGTTGGGAATCAGCTCAAGGTAACTCCCGCCGAAGGACTCGCTCTTGCCGGTGGTGAAATTGGTGAAGGACATCTTGTAGGTGCCGCCGACCTTGGCATCGAGATGGTGGACCCGGCCGGTGAATCCGTTGGGCGGAAGCCACTTGGCCATGGCCTCCGCATCGAGGAATGCTCGATAGATCCTTTCCGGCGGCGCGCGGAGAACACGGTGAAGTCGGATGGTGCTGGTCGCCATGGTTGCTTCTCCTGTCAAAGGACAATGGGTTGAGATTAGGCAGGGAATCCGGGCAGGAGTGCCCTGGAGAGAGAGCCCATTCCTCATATATGCCAATGGCGTCGGGTGTTATTATGTTCGAGGTGTCTGCCGGACTCCGAGCATGACGCCAACTCGCCTTTCTGCCACTTGGAAAACCCCATGTTGATGAAGCTGTTCTTCGTGTTGGTCGTTGCCCTGTTCGGACTCCTCATGTTCGTGACCGGCGTTCTGGCGCCGGAACAGGTCAAGACTCCTGTAGCCCGCACCGCACATAAGGTGATGGCCAGTCTGCCCTTGCAGGACTCTCCCCAAAAGGAGCCTCC
>JBLNBI010000473.1:0-4978 GCA_050259815.1 Actinomycetota bacterium
TGGTACGAGCAGGGCAAGGACGATTCGACCCTGGGCGACGAGGCGGACGGCGAATTCATGATCGACGTCTGCCTGGACAACCCGGACGAGGCAGAACAGCGCTTCCGGGAAGCCCTGGGCATCCCCCCCGACGCCTGAACCGGGAAATTACCGGCGACGGGGCCGGGCCTGCCAGCGGCGGTCCTCCCCGGACCGGATGGACTGCCGGCGATCCGCCAGGGCACGCTGTTTCAGCCGGCGGTCGTGGCGGATGCGCAGGGCGGCGCCCACCTGCAGCAAGATCAGGATGAGGACAAGGCCGACGAAGGCCCAGGGCTGATCGATGATGCTCTGAATCAAGGGGGCACCGCCATGGGAATTTGTTCCAAACGCTGATCCGACACAGCAAGCATTGTTCCCGTCCCGAGGGAAAAAGTCAGCAGGGAACGCGGCTTGCATAGCGGAAGGTCTTCCCACCTCCGTGGAGACCCGCGATGAACAGCCCAACGTCCTGCCGTTCCCTCGCCTGGGCGACGGCCATCCTGCTCCTGGCCGGCTGCGCCAGTCCGCCCCGGCCCGATGCCCAGTTCGCGGTGAGCCGCAGCGCCATCGACGACGCCCTGGGCGCCGGCGCCGCCCAGTCCGCCCCCCTGGAACTCCAGCATGCCCGGGAGAAGATGGCCCGGGCCGATGCGGCGGTGGATGCCAAGGACTTCGAGGACGCCCGCCGCCTGGCCGAAGAGGCCGAGGTGGATGCCCGCCTGGCCGCCGCCAAGGCCCGCACCGCCCGCGCCCAGCTGGCCGTGGCCGAAATCCAGAAGAGCATCCGGGCCCTGCGGGAGAACGTGGATACGGGCTCTTCTGCCCCCGCTCCTTCCTCCACTCCTTCTGTCGATCGGGAGGCGCCATGAGATTCCCACTGATCCTCGCCCTGGCGGTTGCCGCCGTGGCCGCCGGCTGCGCCTCCACTCTGCCCGCCCAGAATCTGGCCCTCCAGGACGCCCGCTCCACCTACCAGGCGGTCTCCGCCGACGGCCTGGTCCAACAGGCGGCGCCGGTGGAGCTATCCGACGCGGCGAAGAACCTGCATCTGGCGGAAGCCGCCTGGCAGAACGGCGCCGATCCGGTGGCGGTGAACCACTTGGCCTACCTGGCCAACCAGCAGGCCCTGATCGCCCGGGAGAAGGCCGGCCTCGCCCAGGCCGAGCGCACCATCCAGAGCGCCAGCGCCGAACGCAACCAGGTGCTCCTGGAAGCCAAGCAGCAGGCCCTGACCGGCGAACGGGAAAAGCTGGCCCTCGCCCAGCGCCGGGCCCAGGCGGCAGAGGGCGTGGCGGCGGCCCAGGCGGAGAAGAACGCCCAGCTGCAGCAGGAATTGCAGAACCTGGCGGCCCGGCCGACCTCCATCGGCATGGTCATGACTTTGGGTGACGTGCTTTTCGACGTGGGCAAGGCGACCCTGAAACCCGGCGCCCAGCGCTCCCTCGACCGGCTGGCCGAGTTCCTGCAGAAATACCCGGAACGCAAGGTGAGGGTCGAAGGCTTCACCGACGACACGGGATCGGCGGAAGCCAACCAGGAACTGTCCCGGCAGCGGGCCGAGGCGGTGCGCGCGGAACTGGTGCGCCGGGGGATCCCCGGCGACCGGGTCGAGACCGTCGGCTACGGCCCCGCCTTCCCCATCGCCAGCAACAGCACCGCCGCCGGCCGCCAGCAGAACCGGCGGGTGGAGGTGGTCATCTCCGACGAGTCGGGAAACGTCGGCAAGCGCTGAGGCCTGACCCCAGTCGCCGCCCCTCAGGACAGCCGGAAGAAGCCCATGGCGTCCTGGAGGTCGGCCGCCTGGGCGTGCATTTCCTCGGCGGTGGCGGAGAGCTCTTCCGAGGCGCTGGCGTTGTGCTGGGTAGCCTGGCTCACCTGGCCCACCGCCATGCTGACCTGGGCCGCCCCGCTGGACTGCTCTTCCGAGGCGTTGGCGATTTCCATGACCAGGGTGGCGGTCTTCTCGATGCTCGGGACCATTTCCCGGATGAGCTTGCCGGCCCCCTCGGCCAGCCTGACGCTGCCGGTGGCCAGGTCGCCGATTTCCTGGGCGGCCACCTGGCTGCGCTCGGCGAGTTTCCTCACCTCGCTGGCCACCACGGCGAAGCCCTTGCCGTGCTCGCCGGCCCGGGCTGCCTCGATGGCGGCGTTGAGGGCCAGCAGGTTGGTCTGGTAGGCGATTTCGTCCACGATGCCGATCTTCTCGGCGATCTGCTGCATGGCGGACACCGTTTCCATCACCGCCTGGCCGCCCTGGGTAGCCTGGGCCGCCACGCCGGTGGCGATGTCGGCGGTCACCCGGGCATTGTCCTTGTTGCGGAGGATGGAGGCGGCCATCTGTTCCATGGCGGCCGAGGTTTCCTCGACGCTGGCGGCCTGCTCGCTGGTGGATTGGGACAGGGACTGGGAGGTGGCCGCCACCTGATTGGAGGCGTTGGACACCGCGTCGGCCCCGTCGGCCACCCGGGCGATCACGTCCCGCAGGCGGGCGGTCATGGCCGCCACGTTGACCAGGAGGAGGCCGATCTCGTCCTTGGAATCGCTCTTGGCCTGTACGGTGAGATCGCCGGAGGCCAGGGCCTCCACCACCCCCATGACTGAGCGCACCGGCCGGGTGATGCCCCGCACCACCATGACCGAGAAGGCCACCAGGATCGCCAGGACCACCAGGGCGATGCCCGCCTGGCGCATCATCTGCTGGCGGAAGACCTCGTCCACGTCATCGACGTAGATGCCGGAACCCACGATCCAGCCCCAGGGCTGGAAACCCGCCACATAGGAAATCTTGAGCACCGGCTCCGAGGCTCCCGGCTTGGGCCACTTGTAATCCACGAAGCCGGCCCCCTTGTCCTTCACCACGTTGGTGATTTCCACGAAGAGGCGCTTGCCGTCGCCGTCCTTGGTTTCCGACAGGTCCTTGCCCTCCAGGTCCGGCTTGATGGGGTGCATGACCGAACCGTTGTTCATGTTGTTGATGAAGAAATACTCGTTGCCGCCGTAGCGCAGGGCGCGTACCAGGCGGATGGCCTCCTTCTGGGCGTCTTCCCGGCTGAGCTTGCCGTCCTTCTCATCCGCCTGGAGGCGCTGGACGATGCCGACCGCCACCTCCACCACCTGCCGGGTCTTGAGCTTGCGGTCCTCCAGGAGGTTGGAGCGCAGTTCCACCAGGCCGAAGGCGATGCTGGCCAGGAAGCCGACGATCGACAACAGCACGAGAACCGTCAGCTTGGTATTGATCTTCCAGTTTTTCATCAAATCTCCGCCGCCCGCCGGAACCAA
This sequence comes from Actinomycetota bacterium, assembly GCA_050259815.1. Taxonomy (GTDB): domain Bacteria; phylum Pseudomonadota; class Gammaproteobacteria; order Burkholderiales; family Rhodocyclaceae; genus JAGTRP01. The sequence goes on from JBLNBI010000473.1 coordinate 3,301, forward strand.
GATCAGCACCGGCTTATATGTCTTTGAATGGCAAGAATTTTACCCCACCGCACAGGAATCTCGTGCATAAAGCGTAACTGCTTCAACCGACGCCCGGGCACGGCTTGGATATAATCGCGCCCGCCGGCGGGGAGGAGCCGCACCCCCGGCCCTGGCTCGGCAGGTCGCCGACGGGCACCCCGGCCGGAGAATCAAGAAAATGGAAGCCTTCCTCGTCTCGACGGGCATCGTCGCCCTGGCCGAAATCGGCGACAAGACCCAACTCCTTTCCCTGCTGCTGGCAGCCCGCTTCCGCAAGCCCTGGCCCATCATCGCCGGCATCTTCATCGCCACCATCGCCAACCACGCCTGCGCCGGCGCAGTCGGGGCCTGGATCACCACCCTTCTCGGCAAGGACACCCTGCGCTGGGTGCTGGGCCTCTCCTTCATCGCCATGGCCGTGTGGATGCTGATCCCCGACAAGATCGACGAGGACGAAGCCCGCCAGGAGCGCTTCGGCGTCCTGGGCACCACCATCATCGCCTTCTTCCTGGCCGAGATGGGGGACAAGACCCAGGTGGCGACGGTGGCCCTCGCCGCCCAGTTCAACTCCGTGGTGGCGGTGGTGCTCGGCACCACCCTGGGAATGATGATCGCCAACGTGCCGGCGGTCTTCCTGGGAGACAAGCTCGCCCATCGCATGCCGGTGCGCCTGGTCCATGGCGTGGCGGCCACCATCTTCGGTATCCTAGGCGGACTGGCCCTGGCCAACGTCGGCGGGGCGATGTAAAGGAGCAGCGCCATGCCCCGGCATGACCCGTCGGGCCTCATCCGGCCCCACATCTTCAGCGAGGGCAACCGCTCCGGAGAGCGGGGTACCTGGCTGGTGATGATCATCACCGCGGCCATGATGGTGGTGGAGATCGTCGCCGGCTGGTGGTTCAACTCCATGGCGCTCCTGGCCGACGGCTGGCACATGAGTTCCCACGCCGTCGCCATCGGCCTCTCGGCCCTGGCCTACGGCGCCGCCCGGCGCTACGCCCACGATTACCGCTTCGCCTTCGGCACCTGGAAGATCGAGATCCTGGCGGGCTTCGCCAGCGCCATCTTCCTCCTGGGGGTTGCCGCCACCATGGCCATCGCTTCCGCCGAACGGCTCTGGTCGCCCCAGCCCATCGAATTTTTCGACGCCATCCTGGTGGCCGCCATCGGCCTGGTGGTGAATGTGCTCTGCGCCGTCATCCTCCACGGCGCCCACGACCACCATGGGCATGGGCACGACCATCACCACCATGGGCACGAACACCGCCATCACCACCACGACCTCAACCTGCGCTCCGCCTACCTCCACGTCCTGGCCGACGCCGCCACCTCGGTCCTGGCCATCCTGGCCCTCCTGGGGGGCATGCTCTACGGCTGGAACTGGCTAGACCCGATCATGGGCATCGTCGGTGCCGTGCTGGTGGCCAGGTGGGCCTATGGCCTGATCCGGGACACCGCCTGGGTTCTGCTGGACCGGGAAATGGATCATCCGGTGGTGGCGGAAATCCGCGAGACCATCGTGGATCACGGGGCCTGGTCGCCGCCGCCCGCCATCGTCGATCTCCACGTCTGGCGCGTCGGCCGCAGCCAGTTCGCAGTCATCGTCGGACTGGAGGCGGAGGATCGCCGGGTCACCCCGGCCGCCGTCAAGGAACTG
>JBLNBI010000474.1:0-7628 GCA_050259815.1 Actinomycetota bacterium
GGAGGAGTCTTCCCCCTAACCAACAAGAATGCCGGCCTGACCATCGGCTACGGCCGGGGCAGCAGCTTCGCGGCGGCCATGAGCCTGCTCTCCCAGTTCGGCCGCACCAAGGTCATCTCCAGCCCAAAGATTACCGCTCTCAATAACCAGAGCGCCGTCCTGCGCGTGGTGGACAACCTGGTTTATTTCACGGTCAGCGCCCAGACCAACATCAACCAGACGGTGACCACCACCACCTACACTTCCACCGCCAACACCGTGGCCGTCGGCTTCGTGATGAACCTGATCCCGCAGATCGACGACGGCAACCAGGTGACGCTGACGGTCCGCCCGACCATTTCCCGCCTGCGCGGCTACGCCCAGGACCCCAACCCGGCCCTCCTGTCGGTGCCGAACCTGGTTCCCATCGTCCAGACCCGGGAAATGGAGTCGGTCATGAAGATCCCTTCCGGCAATGTCGTGATGATGGGCGGCCTGATGGAGGATTCCGAAACCCGTGAAAGCGAAGGGCTCCCCGGACTGGGCGACGTCCCCGGTGCAGGGCGGCTCTTTTCGACCCGCAACAATCAGGCAGGCAAGACGGAACTGGTCGTCTTCCTTCGCCCGGTGGTCATTAATGACCCCAGCTTGGAAGGGGACTACGCCTTTGCCAAGGAAATGCTGCCCAGCAAGGACTTTTTCAACCAGCCCACCGGACGCCAGTTGGCCGATCCGCCCTCCACCGCACCGGGAGCCTTGCCATGAGCCTTTTGTTGGAGGCCCTGAAGCGCGCCGAGCGCCAGCGGCAGGATCCACCGCCCCCTCCCCCCCGTCCGCCCGAAGACGAAGCTCCACCAACTCCGCCCGCGCCTAAGGACACGGCAATTCTCCCACCCGCCGAAGCGGCCGTGCCCCAGGTCCCCTTACCGGTGTCGGAAGCCATCCCGGCGGAACCGGCGGTGGAACCCTTGGCAAACCAGGAGATCGCCCCCCCCTGCACAGTAGAAGCCCCCTCTGCGGAGCCCGCCGCGTCCCCATCTGTGGAACTGTCCCTGGAGGACATTCCCCCACCAGCAGCTTCGGCCTCCGAGGCCATCCAGCCCTCGCAGGAACTGCTTCCCGACCCCGAGAGCCCTGCACCGTCCCTCGGCCAGACTACGGAGATAGCAACACCGGAACCGCTCCTCGCGGAGCCCGTTGCCCCCCCGTCTCCCCCGCCCCCGGCCGGGCGGGTGGATCCGACTTCCCGTGGGGAGGAGACTCAACCCGTGCGGCCTGCTCCGTCCCCATTCGCCAGTGCGGATCAGCGCGAGCGAGTCCGCACCCTGCTGGGCGCCTCCCACCCCCCCGCCAAGTTGTCTACTGAACGCAAGCGGCAACTGGTGCTTGGCGGCACGGCTCTGGTTGTCGCCTTAGGCACGGCCGGTGCGCTCCTCTGGATAGACCAGCAGACAGCCACGGTGCCCATCGTTCAACCGCCAGTTGCCCAGGAACCGTCCCCTGAAGCCACCGTACGGCCATCGCCCGAGGAGGCTGCACCGGCAACGCCCGCCGCCAGCCCAAGCGCAGAGCCGCTACGGCAAGAGGACACCCCGGCCAAGGCAGCCAAAGCTGGGAGCAGTGACTTGCTTCCGGCCCCTGTTCCATCCGGTAGCCGGCCCAGGACGGCAACGGAGCTTTCTGCAGCCCCATCGCCGCGCCCGGCTCCGTCGCCGGTTTCCATCCGCCGCAACGATGTGATGATTGTCGTCCATCCAGCCACCGAGGCTGGGTACGCCGCCCTGGCCAGTGGCAATCTGGGTACCGCCCGGCAGCAGTACCAGGAAGCGCTCAAGAGCGACCAGCGCAACCGCGACGCCATACTGGGGCTGGCGGTGACCGCACTGCGGGAGGGCCACGCCGAAGAAGCCGCCCGGCGTTACCAGCAACTTCTGGAACTCGACCCCCGGGATGCCGATGCCAATGCCGGCCTGGCCCTCCTACGGGGCGTTGCCGACCCGGTGACCTATGAAAGCCGGCTGCGGATCCTGATCGAGGAACGGGGTGACAATGCTGCCCTCCACCACGCCCTCGGCTCCCTGCTGGCCCGCCAGAACCGCTGGGGAGAGGCCCAGGAGGCGTTCTTCCGCGCCGTCACCCTGGCGCCCCGGGCAGCCGACTACCTGTTCAATCTGGCCGTCGCCCTGGACCATCTGGGACAATACGCCCAGGCCCGCTCCTATTACCGCAAGGCCCTGGAGCAAACGTCCGGAGCCGGTACCTTCAACCGGGAGTCCGCCCAAGCCCGGCTCGCCACCATCGAGGCCCGGACGCCATGAATGCCCAGGCGCGCAAAAAGCCCCTCGGTGAGCTTCTGGTCAGCCAGGGGGTCATCACCAGCGACCAGTTGACCATTGCCCTGTCGGAGCAGAAGCGCACCAGCATCCCCCTGGGCAAACTATTGGTCCAACTGGGCTTTGTCACCGAGGAGACCATTACCGACGCCCTGTCGGAAAACCTCGGCCGGGAGACCGTCAGCCTGGCCAACATGCTGCCGGACAGCGTTGCCCTGAAGCTCATCCCGAAGGATATGGCGAAGCGCTACAAGCTTCTGCCCCTGGGCTTCGACCAGGAAGGGAAGACCCTGGTGGTGGGGATGGCCGCCCCCAACAATATCGTCGCCATCGACCAGTTGCGCGCCCTCCTCAAGGGCCAGTACGCCCTCGCCCCGCGCCTGGTCGGCGAAGGCGAGGTGCAGCGGGCCATCGACCAATTTTACGGCTACGAATTCTCCATCGACGGCATCCTGCGGGAAATCGAGACCGGGGAAATCGACTACACCAGCCTGCAATCGGGCGATGCCGAATACAGCCAGCCGGTGGTACGCCTGATCGACGCCATCCTGGCCGACGCCGTGCAGAAGGGCGTTTCCGACATCCATATCGAGCCCGAGGAACGCTTCCTGCGCATCCGTTACCGGATCGACGGCGTGCTCCGCCAAATCCGCAGCCTGCACATCAGCTACTGGCCGGCCATGCTGGTGCGCCTCAAGGTGCTGTCCAACATGAACATCGCCGAATCCCGCGCCCCCCAGGACGGCCGTATTTCCATGATGATTTCCGGCCGCCCGGTCGATTTTCGGGCGGCAGTGCAGCCGGTCACCTGGGGCGAGAATTTCGTCGCCCGCATCCTGGACCGCCAGCGCTCCATCGTTCCCCTCGACGGCCTGGGCCTGGCCAGCGAAAACCTGGATCTCCTGCGGCTGATGCTGGCCCGGCCCGAGGGCATCCTGCTGGTCACCGGCCCCACGGGCAGTGGCAAGACGACCACCCTCTATTCCATCCTCAACCACCTGAATTCCGAAGGGGTCCACATCATGACCCTGGAGGACCCGGTGGAATACCCCTTGCCCTTGGTACGCCAGGCCTCGGTCAACGACTCGGCGAAAATGGACTTCGCCAACGGTATCCGCTCCATGATGCGCCAGGACCCGGACATCATCCTGGTGGGCGAGATCCGCGACCCGGACACAGCCGAGATGGCCTTCCGGGCGGCCATGACCGGCCACCAGGTGTTCTCCACCCTGCACACCAACAGCGCCATCGGCAGCATTCCCCGCCTTCTCGACATCGGCGTGCTGCCGGACATCATGGCCGGCAACATCATCGGGGTTGTAGCGCAGCGCCTGGTGCGCCGGCTCTGCCCCCACTGCAAGCAGACCTACCAGGCCGACGAGATCGAAGCCAAGCTCCTCGGCACCACGGGCTGCCCGGTGCTCTACCGGGCGGTTGGCTGCGACCGTTGCGACCACCACGGCTACAAGGGGCGCATGACCATCATGGAGCTCCTGAAAATGGATGCGGACCTGGACGACCTGATTGCCCGCCGGGCCACCGCCCAGGAACTGCGCAAAATGGCGCTCCTCAAGGGGTTCAAGACCTTGGCCGACGACGGCAGCCGGCGCGTCCTGGATGGCTCCACCTCCCTGGAGGAAATTTCCCGGGTGGTGGACCTCACCTCAAGGCTGTAGCCGGCGATGCCGCTCTACTGGTACAAGGCCGTGGATGCCGAAGGCCGGACCCTGTCGGGGGACATGGACTGCCCCAACGACACCGACCTGGAAACCCGCCTGGCCAAGCTCGGACTGGAACTGGTCCGGGCCAAGGAAGTGAAGCCCCGCGTCCAGCTGTTCGGCAGGAAGAAGATCAGCCGCCAGGAGATGATCACCTTCTGCTTCCAGATGGAACAGTTGGCTGCCGCCGGCGTCCCGATCCTGGAAGGGCTGGTGGACCTGCGCGACTCCCTGGAGGAAGGCGCCCTGCGAGCCATGGTGGCCGACCTGGTGGAATCGATCCAGGGGGGCAAGCAGTTGTCGGAAGCCGCGGCCCGGCACCCCCAGGCCTTCTCGCCGGTAATGACCAGTCTGATTCAGGCAGGCGAGGTCAGCGGCGAACTGCAGAAAGTGTTTGGGAAGCTCACCCAGTCCCTCAAGTGGGAAGACGAGCTCATTTCCCAAACGAAGAAGCTGCTGGCCTATCCCGCCTTCGCCGGCACGGTGGTGCTGTCGGTCGCCCTGTTTCTCCTGCTCTATCTGGTCCCCCAACTGGCCACCTTCATCAAGAGCATGAGCAAGGAGCTCCCTCTGCCCACCCTCATCATGCTCAAGCTGTCCGATTTCCTCCGCAATTACTGGTACACCATCCCCATCGGCCTGGCAGGCCTGGCCATTTCCTTCATCTCCTACGCCCGGAGCAGTCCCCAGGCCCGCTACCGGATCGACCACTGGAAACTCAATGCCTGGATGGTCGGCCCCATCCTAAAGAAAATCGCCCTCGCCCGTTTCACCGGCTTCTTTTCCATGATGTTCGCCGCCGGGGTGACCGTGCTGGAAGCCCTGCGGGTGGGGGAAAAGGTGGCCGGCAACCTGGTCATCGAAGGGGCGATCCGCAAGACCCGGGACGCCATCCTGGACGGCAGGACCATCAGCGACGGCTTCCAGGGCACCGGCATGTTCCCGCCCCTGGTGCTGCGCATGGTCCGGATCGGTGAGAGCACCGGCGACCTGGACAAGGCCCTGGACAACGTCAATTACTTCTACGACCGGGAGGTCCGGGAGGACATCGCCAAGGTGGAGGCTATCATCGAGCCAACCATGACGGTCATCCTCGGCGTCATCCTGGGCAGCATCATGTTCGCGGTCCTCGGCCCCATCTACGACGTGGTCAGCAAGATCAAATTCTGAGGTATCCATGGCTGCCCGTCTCTTCGGTTACCTGACCGACCACCACTTGGCCCTCTACGAAGCGGACAAGGACAACTGGCGGCTGGTGCAAGAGTTCGCAGAACAGGACGCCGCATCCCTGGCCGAGCGCCTCAACCGCAACCGCCCCCTGCACCTGCTGGCCGACGTGGTGGAAATGGAATTCCGCTTCGAGAGGCTTGCCTTCCTGCGGGGCAGCGACCGCCAGGCGCTCCACCAGCGCAAGCTGCTGCAATCCTTCCGCAACACCCCTTTCCGGCACGCCCATTCCCTCGGCCGGGAACCCGGCCGCCGGGGAGAGGAAAAACTCCTGCTCTCCGCCATCACCAACCCGGACCTGATCGGCCCCTGGCTCGAACCCTTGCAGAAGCGTCATCTCCCGATGTCCGGCATCGCCTGCGCCCCCCTGCTCCAAAACGCCCTGGCCCGTCGCCTGCGCGTCGAGAGCCCTCATCTGATGCTCCTCACGGTCCAGCGCCGGGGTGGCATCCGCATATCCTATTTCCACGACGGCGAACTGAACTTCTCCCGCCTGGCCATCCATCCGGGCCCAATCGACGCCCTAGCCGGAACGGCCCATGAAGAAATCGTTCGCACCCACCAATACCTGATGAGCCTGCGGCTGACCGACCGCAACAGCCCCATCGACGTAGCCTGCCTGTTGCCGGAGGAATGCATCGAAGCTTGGCGGGCCGCCCAGCCCTCCTCCGGCACCCTCTCGCTGCATCACGTCAGTCTGGCCGACATGGCGAGGTTGGTGGGGATTCGGCAGGAGAGCGCCAGCCGTAGCGCCGACGATTTCCTGATCGCCCTGCTGATCCAGTCCGGCTTCCCCAACCATTTCGCTCCCGCCGGGGACAGGCACGACCATCACATCTATCAACTGCGCCGAGGCCTCGTCGCCGCCAGCGGCGTAACGGCCCTGGCCGCCACTGCAGCCTCGGCTGCACTGCTCTATGGAGCCCTCGGCCACTACCGGCATGCAGACGAAACCCGGGCTTCCACCCTGGCCCTGGACTCCCGGATCGAACTGGTGCGTGCCAAACATCCAAAGACCAGCGCCCCGGTCGAGGAAGTCAAGGAAGCCATCCGGCTAACGGACAGCCTCCTGGCGGAAAGCGCCCCCTCCCGCCGCCTGTTGGCCGACATCAGCCGCGGCTTCGAGGCTGTGCCCCAAGCCGAACTGGCCTCCTTGGGCTGGACCAGCAGCGAGAATCCGAAGCGGGTCACCGACGACACTTTCTCCGCAACCGCAGAACAGTCCCAGGCCGGTGGCGGCGCCGCCACCGATCCTGCCCCGACGGAGAGACGCTGGGTCGCCGTGGTCAATGGCGACATCCTCGGCGCCCCGAACTACCGCAAGGCCAACGCCCTGGCCGACGACCTGGCAAACGCCATCCGCCATCAGGAGAATGAAGTCGAGATACTCCGATATCCCTTCAACATCAATCCGGACGAGGAGTTGAAGGCCGACCTGGACAAGGAAATCCCCGACCGCCTGCCCTTCAAACTGAGGGTGATATGGAAAAGATGAGCCTGACCCGCGCCGACTGGCCCCATTGCAGGCAGGAGGCCATCATCGCCCTGGTCGCCTTGGCCGCCGGGTTGGCGGCGGTCGGCGGAACCTACTGGCTCAACTGCGCTGCCAGCCACGCCGACCAGCAGGTTGAAGCCGCCCTGAGTGCCGCCCAGGAAACCCTGGTCAATGCGGAGAACGAGCAGGCTGAACTGCAAGCCAACCTGGCCCGTTACCGGGACTTGGTGGAACGCTCCATCATCGGCAACGAGAAGCGCCTGAACTGGCATGAAACCCTGGAGGAGGAAAGGAGTCGCCTTCCCATGGCCGGCGTGGTCTTCATCCTGGCCCCCCAGACCGCCATGATTGCGGATGCAGCCGGCAATGCAACCGAGGAAGGACTGTTCAAACGCCGCCGATCAACCATGAAGCTCGCGGCTGCATTCGAGCGGGAAGCGGTCTTTGTTGATTTCCTGGAAGCGGCGACCCGGAAAGCCCATGCGCTCCCCATTGTCCGCACCTGCCGCCTGGTTCGTGCGCAGCAGCAAGAGCAGTTCTCCGCCAGCATCATGGGAGGGTGTCTCATCGACTGGACAACGCTGGAGCGGACGACCCCAGCCACCGAGGCAGGCGCCTCATGAAAATCCCGGCCCTATTTACCCTCCTGTTTGGCGCCTGGCCCGCCATTGCTGAAGAGCCCCCGGTCATCGGACGCCTTTTCGCACCGGCCGGTTTCTCCGTCACCGGCAGTGACGCACGCCAGGGCCCTTCCCTGCAACGCATCCGGGTAGACGGCGCCGTGGTGCGCTCGTCGGGCAAGAACACCATCTGGCTGAACGGCGAACCACAGGCTGAAGACAGCCGGGCCCCCATCGTCGCCCATGCCGACAGGGC